>JAAEET010000075.1 GCA_013415565.1 Methanomicrobiales archaeon | reverse complement strand
CACCCGATCTCTTCCGGGAACTCCTGCAGCTCAGACCGGATGTGATGCGCATTGTCAGGGCTCTGATCCGTCATACCCGGGTAACGAATCTTGCCTGTGATCTCCGGTTCGGTCTGTCCGGTCCCGCCGCAACCGGGATGCTTTTTGGCATGTACGCTGCACTGCGTCCCCTGGTTCTGCTGCCGGGCCGGGTATCGCTCTCGGCAACACCGGTCTTCGATCGCGAACTATTCGAAGGATCCTGCCGGTGTGATCTCCGGATTGACCGGCCGCTGGCCATCCCTGCCCTTGCAATCCGGCTGTTCTTCAATCCCCGGGCCCGCAGCCTGGTGGACCAGGCCCGCAGGAACCGGCAGGAGGTTTCGGTGTGAAGCTCCCGGAACTCCGGTTCGGGGCACCGGTAGAGTGTGAAGGAGCCACCATTCTCCCCGTTGTCAGGCAATTCCTGGGCAGGACGGAAACCTCGGTGATAGGTTCTGTCACCCCGGTCGCCCTCTTCATTGTCAGGGAACCGGACATCTGGTTCATCGCTCTCGAGGAGGGGTGCGGTCCGGAAAATCTGGCCGGGATCAGGCCCTCCCGGACGTAATGGTCCCGGGCGCCTGCTCACGGGGCGGAGACCCTCCAAACTCCCGGCACAACGATTGCCGTGAACATCGAATCGCTCCCTTATTCATGCCGCAGCGCCTCGATGGGATTGAGATTTGATGCTTTCCATGCCGGATAGAGACCCGAGAGCAGGCTGATCCCGATCCCAAACGCCATGCCGTATACAATGTAGATCAGGCTCGACGGGACGAAGAGATACTCGGTGGTCTGCAGCATCACTATGCTGACGGCATATCCACCGAATATGGAGAGAGCCCCGCCGATCCCGCTTCCGATCAGTCCCAGGATGAGCGCCTCGTACAGGAACATCCTTCGGATCTCCTGGCGCTTTGTCCCGATGCTCCTGAGCACCCCGATCTCCTTGATCCGCTCCGTCACCGACATAAGCATGATGTTTAAGATGCTCACCCCTGCCACGATCAGGGAGATCCCCCCGATTGCCGTGACGAACGTTGATATCTGCCCGAAGGCGGTGAGGATGGTGTCGAGAATGGCCCGGGTATCGATGACATCCACCACCGTTTCCCGCCGGTTCAGCTGCCGCTCGATCTCCTCTTTCACCTCGTCGATCTGGTTGAGGTCCTTTACCTTGACAATGACTAGACCATAACCGTCCGGGCTGTACGCATCCTCGAACCACCGGCTGTCGACCACAATGCCTGAATCGGGGTTGATATCAAATCCCATTCCGCGTTCTTCAAGGATGCCGACAATCCGCAGTGATCCCTTGTCTCCCACCGTGATACGGGAACCTACCTTGATGTCGTTTTGTTCGGCAAACCGTGCTCCCGCCATGGCGGATGAGGATCCCCGGAGATAATTCCCCTCCGCAAGCTCAAGGAGGATGGGAATATCGTCTGATTGTAGACCATAAATCACGCCCACGGTATCCTCATTCCCTATCGTCATCCGTGAACTACCGGAATAGACCGGTATGGTGACAAGAGGTGCCACCGCCCGCCGGATTTGTTCGACGTCGCGATCCGAGATGAGCTCCGGTACACTCCCGCCACCACCGAATCCCATTCCCCCGGCATGTGGAATCACAATAATGCTGTCCCCGACAGTAGAGAGGCTGTCTGATACCGACAGCACCAGGCTGTTGCCAAGGATTCCGATCGAGACAATCGTCATCACACCGATGATGATGCCGAGCACTGCCAGCAGGGATCGCAGCCAGTGGAGGCGGACATTGCGCCGGGCAAAATCAAAGAACATGCGGGAGTGCACCGGCTATCCCTCCGTTGCGGTAATCCTTCCATCCACGATCCGGATGGTGCGCCGGGCATATTTTGCAATTGCCGGATCGTGGGTCACCATAATGATCGTCTTGCCCTCATGCTGGTTGAGATCATCGAGAAGGGTCATGATGGCCGTCCCGGTCTTCGAGTCGAGGTTCCCCGTGGGCTCATCGGCAAGCAGGATCTCGGGGTCGTTGACCAGTGCCCGGGCTATAGCTACCCGCTGCTGCTGGCCGCCGGAAAGCTCGGTGGGTTTATGCGAATAGAGGCTCTCTTCGAGGTCCATTGCGGCCAGTACTTCGCGGCACCGATCCTCGCATTCCCGGTTCCCGGTCTTCAGGATGAGGGGGTACTGGACGTTCTCGAGCGCATTGAGGAGTGGGAGCAGGTTGAACTGCTGGAAGATAAACCCGATATGGTCTCTCCTGAGTTCGGTCAGCTCTTCATCGGTCATCCCCCAGGTATTCCTTCCCTTGATACAGAGGACCCCTGCCGTCGGGGTATCGAGACAGCCCATCAGGTTGAGCAGGGTCGATTTTCCCGACCCTGAGGGCCCCATGATGGCGATGAATTCTCCGGGCTCGATATCGAGGTTCACCGCATTGAGGGCGACCACATCTCCCCCGGGGAGGGGATAGATCTTGCTGACCTCATGGAACCGGATGATGGACCCGTTGGAGCATATCCTGTTTATCTCTTCTTCCATGAATACCAGATAGCTCCGCCGATCACTGCCGCACAGGCGATGAGTCCGCCAATGATGGGGAGGGCGATGCCCGGCTCTTTTGCACTCCCCGGGGTCTGTGCCGGAATGCTCACGGGGTAGATCTTCTCGAAGGGATTGCCATCCACATCCCGGTAACTCACCACAACGGGAACCGTAGTGATGTTTTCGGCAGAGAATGTAATCTCGAAACTCGAGAAATCATCGGGCTCAAGAGATCCGACGACGTAGGTCTGGTAGGGATCCACCGGGACCGCATCTCCTCCTGCGCCAAGAACCACCGAGTTTGCTACCTCAAGTCCGGCGTTATAGACATCCCCGGTGAGTGCATACCTGCCGTCCTGGTATTCCACCACGATATTTGAGAGGAGGGGGTTTGCCTCGGTCTTTGAGAGCCCGAACTCGACCGGCACCTTTACGGACGTGGCATGGGGATTGACCCCGTTCTTGTAATCAACCCTGAATTCGATGACCGAGGGTTGTTGCGGCGTGATGTTGAACGAGACCCGCTGCGCCTGATCGGGATTCAGGTTGCCGATGAAATAACTCGAAGGGGTGGCATCGATTCCCTCGCCGAGTATGTGCACCACCGCGCCGCTTACCGGGTTGTCCCGCGGGTTCCCGACCAGGATACCGACCCGGTCTTTCCGGCCTGCACCGAAGGTATCGGGCTTTTCAAGAATGGAGATCTCCAGGGGATCGTTTTCCACCCGCACCTGGATGGGATACCGGAGATACCCTGCATCGCGGAAATCCAGGGA
>JAAEET010000043.1 GCA_013415565.1 Methanomicrobiales archaeon | reverse complement strand
GCACCGCGGCAGCGGGCCCGGAGGGATTTGAACCCCCGACCACCTGGTTAAAAGCCAGGCGCTCTACCTAACTGAGCTACAAGCCCACCCTAGCGCACCGTACAGCATTATTACAATGCGAGAAAACTATATAAATATATTTTTGTAAGGTACTTGTCCCAGCCCGGATCCGTACCCTGAAGCGCACTCCACCTGCTATTCTCCTGAGATTTCCGTGGAGGGTACTTATTTAACCAAAAGGAATAAATAACTGCAGTAGTATTTATCATGGAAATCACCTCGTGGCTTAAAAAGAATCTCTCCTCATTCCAGCCTGATGAGCGCATAGCGCTCCGAGCCACGAGACACCTCTCGGGTCTTGAGCGAACCCGGCTTTTCTCACCCGAGATCGAGAAGATGAGGACCGCCGAAGGCCGCTGGTACGAAGCGATCATCTACGAGATGTTCCGCTCGATGGCATCCGAAACGGATGAGATAAGCGCGCTCGCGCTGAAAGGGACGGATGTTCCCCAGCAGGCACGCCAGAAGATCAGGCTCGGGCAGAACGGGCTTTTCTATTCGCGGTGCGGAGATATCACGGTCAGGGGAAACGGGCAGGATCTCGCCGAGTTCGATCTCCTGCTCATGGACCGTCACGACCAGGTAACCTTTGCCGAGGTGGTCACCTCCGCCTCGGATATGAAAGAATTCGAGAAGGAGATCGCCTATAAACGCGCTCTCCTCGGGTACCTGTTCGACCAGAAGCAGGTTCCGTTCCTGCTCGTCTCATCGTTTGATGTGACCAACTACGTCGTGGGAAGGAGGCTTCTCAGGACCCCGAAGACCGTGAACATCCAGACCGTGTCGTGCGAGGAGATCAAGTCCTGCCTTCATCAGAACCGGCTGAAGGAACGGGTCCAGCGACCCCCGCAGCACCAGAGCCTGGTACTCGCCCACGAGATCCCGCTCCGTCACAAATTCTCCTACGAGACCTACCATGAAGAGGAGCGGTCACGGGTCTTTGACCAGGTCTCGGCCGACGGGGGGCTTCCTGACCTCACCAACGGCACCAGCCGGCTGGTGAAAAAGATCCTCTACGGCGGCCTCTACCCCTCCGCGATCCGGTCCCTCTGCCGGGATCACCGGTTCCTGGTCCGGGGCCAGGAAATCGGATACGGCGAGATCATGAAACGGTACTCGAAAGCGGTACTCGCCACTGATCTTCCCGGATACGAGGCGATCGTGTACCTGCGCCAGCGACGCAAGCAGGAATACCTCAAGATGGTGCAGAACGGTGACGGGGATTTCAAATTCGAACGGTTCACGCCGTCACGGGTGGGATTTTACCTCTGGCTCGAGTCCCTTCCGCCGTCACTCGGCGCCCGGATAACACGGAGCCTCGTCGACGCATTTTCCCCCAACGGCTCAAAAAAAAAGCATGCGGAGTGATATCCGCACCGTTTATCAGTCGAGCAGGACCGTCAGCGCTTCGTCAGCGTAGGCATCCATGACGTAGGGTATGCCCGAAACCTTCGAGGCCTCTTCGGTCAGGGCCATCAGGTCGTCCCGTGAGAGCGACTTCAGGGTGAAGTTCCTGCTTCCGGCCATGATCTGCTGGAGGCCGATCCTGAACTTCTGGGCATAGGTGTAGATGCCGATTGCGCCCATCGGGATATCCTTGAACTTGGTGCCGTACTTCTCCTTGAGTTCCTCGTAGGTGACGAATATCTCTTCGGGCACGGTTCCATACTTGGAGACGGTCTTCGGGAGATCGCCGTCTTTGATCCACTTCGCGATGTTCTTTCCGACCATTCCCGGGATCATGAGACCGCGGCCCATGCATACTGCCTTGACATAGGGGCTGCCCATGGCGATGGCCTTGAAGACATTCGGTTCATCGGAAAATCCGCCGGCCATGGCGATGTCAGGGACCCGGATGCCGCGTTTCTTCAGGAGTTCACAGTACTCGTAGGCGAGGGACTCTATGTAGAACGTCGGGATACCCCATTCATTCATCATCGGCCAGGGGCTCATGCCGGTCCCGCCGGGGGCTCCGTCGATCGTGAGGAAGTCGATCTTCGCTTCGGCCGAATACCGGATGGCCATGGCCAGTTCAACCGCGGAATAGGCACCGGTCTTGAGCGTGACCCGCGAGAATCCGATATCGCGGAGCCGGTCGACTTCATCGAGGAATCCTTCCTTCGAGACGAAACCGAGGCGGGAGTGGCGTTCGAACTCCTTGATCGCACCCTGCTTGAAGGCAACCTGCATGTCCGGCCGGGTGGGATCGGGCACGACGATATAACCCCGCTTCTTGAGCTCAATGGCCCGATCAAGTGACCTGACCTTGATCTCACCGCCGATACACTTGGCGCCCTGGCCCCACTTGAGTTCGATGGTGTCAAGGTTGTGCTTGGACGACACGTATTCGGCGGTTCCAAGACGGGTATCCTCGACGTTGAGCTGGACGAGCATCTCGCCGTAGCCCTCCCAGAACTTCTTGTAGATGTCGATTCTCCGGTCCATCTCGGGGGACTTCTTCACTTTCCCCTTGTTGTCGAGCTGCAGTTCTGGATCGACCCCGCAGACATTCTCTCCGCAGACGATGGTGATACCGGATATTGCGGCACCGATGGCAAAATGCTCCCAGTTAATCCGTGCAATATCGGTCGAGCCGAGTGCTCCGGTGAAGATGGGGAGGCGCATTTTCACTTTCTTGTCCCAGCCGTACTCGGTCTCGGTGTCGACATTGTAGAATACCGCCGTGTCCGGGCCGATCTCGGTGCCTTCCGGGAGTCCCTTGGCACCCATGGCATATCCCTGGATATTCAGGTGGGAGTAATCGATGGGATAATTTTTATCTGCACCGGCAGTGATCTCCCCGAACGGGCCGGGGTAGAGGACTTCACGGCCGCGGAACGTCGAAAGCCAGATCTCGCAGCTTCCCTTGCACCCGTCAATGCACCGGGTGCAGATACCAGACATCGGCACGACATCGCGGGAACGGTTCGTCGTGCTGGTAGCTTCATTGCCATTGGGCTGTCTGAGGTTCATAGTGTTCTCCTTGTGCTCTTGCGTGAAAAATTTCTCGGGTATGTTTGGGCTCCTGTCCTCCCAAACGCAACAGTAATTTCACTTTTGAACGCTTATAAGCGCTTGCCTTCCTCCCATTTATAAGGATTTTGGTATGAAAGTGGGAAGAATCCCCCTCATCCCTATGAAAAAATGCAGTCCGGGGGGCAGAGCCTTTCAGGGGATAATAAAATTGTTCAACCGATCTCAACCAGCCGGTACGAAGCTGTTCCGAGCCCGATCTCCTCGGCATACCGGATCTGCCGGTATCCATCGGTATTCCAGCGCATTCCCCTGAACTTGTCTTCACCCTCCCCGAAGTTCCGCTTCAGGAAGGAATGCGGAAGCCCCGGCTGCCGGTTGACCAGGTCAAACGATGCGGCATCGATGGCTACCGGATCCCGCGAGGCGAGGATCCCGATGTCCGGAACCACCGGTGCATCGCTCCAGCCCACGCAATCGCAGTCCGGGGTGATATTGGTGAGAAAATTGAAATATCCAGCCTTCTTCCCCAGCGCTGCGCCGTAGGCGTATTCGACCATCCGCTCGATGAAGGGCGGAATATCGGTCTCCCAGTCGATATCGACGGCCTCTTCCGGGCAGATGGTCATGCACTCGAAGCAGCCGATACAGCGCTCCCGGTCGATTGCTGACCGCCGGTCCTCGAGCCGGATTGCAGACCGGGGACAGATCAGGACGCACTCCCCGCAGCCGATACACCTTTCCTCAAGCGTCAGGGGACGGGCCGTGTGCTGCTCCTGTTTCCCCTTCGGCGGTGCGCACCCCATGGCCAGGTTCTTGATCGCCCCCCCGAACCCGGCCGGTTCATGACCCTTGAAATGGGATATCACCACCAGGGACGAGACGTCGGCGATATCTCCAGATATCAAAACCCGGGAGAAGTGGGTCTTCCCGATCTCGATCTCCCTGAAGTTATTCCCGCTCAAACCGTCGGCAATGATGACTGGTGCCCTGACCGTTGCATACCCGAACCCGTGTTCGAGCGCGGTTGTGATATGGTTCACCGCATCCGACCTGCTGCCCCGGTAGAGGGTATTGGAATCGGTCAGGAAGGGTCGTCCCCCGTGTTCCCGGATGCGATCGACCACCTGGCGGACGAAAACCGGGCTGATGAACGAATCATTCCCTTCTTCCCCGAAATGGATCTTGATCGCCGCCGGCGCTCCGGGAACAATGCACGCTCCGAAACCGGCACGGTCAAACAGCATTCTCACCTTTGCCGCGGTGCTCTGTCCGGGATTCCGTGCCCGGAGGCCGGCAAAATAGACATCAGAGCTCACACTAGGTTCTCCGCACCTTCCGTTCGACCGGCGAGCCGATAAGGTTAATCACCGTAAATCCGGAAACCGGATTAAAAAATAAGTTATTCTCTCTTTCCAAGTTCACGATCGAGGCAGAAGAGGTGCCCCGGTATATCGCCGATTATTTCAATCTGGGCGACGATCTCGGTAGCATTTGCCTCTTCCTCGACCTGTTCCTTCACGAACCAGCCGAGGAAATTCTGTGTGGCGTAATCTTTCTCTTTGACGGCTGTATCCATGATCCCATTGATAAGACCGGTGACCTTCTTCTCATGGGCGAGGACCTGGTCAAACACTCCGCCCGCTGACTTCCACGTCGTTTTCGGTGCTTCGATGGCCGCCAGCCTGACCGTACCGCCGGCTTCGATAACATAATCGTAGAACTTCAGGGCATGCCCGAGCTCTTCCTTTGCCTGTACCCTGAGCCATCGTGCGAATCCCTTCATGGAGACGGACTCCATGTAGGCGGACATGGCGAGGTAGAGGTAGGATGAGTACATTTCAGCGTTGATCTGCTTGTTCAAGGCATCTTCCACAGACTTCTTCAGCATCTGAAACCTCCTGACACCGAAGGGTTGATTTGGTTTATGTTAATCCTTTCGAACGGGCGATCAACAGCAGGAAACCCGGGAAAAAAGTGAGTGAGAGAACTCACCGGGTGACGATGACCGAGGCATTCTGGTCGAAGGGATTCGTCCGCATCGCCAGAGAGAAGAGGTAGGGATAATTGCGTTTGAGGTAGCGTACATAGTCCACCCACTGGAGAGCCAGGTTTGTATAAACCCTGAGCAGGTCCCCTTTCAGGTGGTCGAGGTCGCTGTCCGGGAGCGATGAAGGATCCGTGCGACGGTTGAGCTCTTCGGTCAGATGGAAGACGCTTCGCAGGACCTCGGTGAACGACTGGTGTTCCAGGAGAACCGGGTTTTCGAGAAGGCGAAGGAGGAAGTTTCTCCGTTCTTTGAGAAATCCCGATACCGTGGCCATGTCAACCTTCCGGGGATCGATGTCGAAGGTGTATCCGGCCATGAAATGGTTCAGCGCGGAAAAATCGTCGTCTTTCCAGTCACCGTTAACAATCAATCGTTTTCTGACCTTATCGAGGGCGGGGTCGCAATCGGAAAGGTATGTCAGGAGTTCGTTGCCGACTTCCGAATAGAAGGTCTCGATCACCATGTTGAGTTTCTCGAGCCTCTGGTTGCGGGCACGAATTGCCAGGAGTTCGTTCAGGACGATGGTCACGAGGAACACGCTGATGGGCAGGAAGCCCAGCGAGTTGAAGATATAGTTCATCGTGTCCCGGGGATTTTCCAGGACGGTGATCTTGATGGTGAAGATGAGTGCGGAGATGCAGACCAGCACGATACCAAGTTTGAATTGCCAGCTGTATTTCCGGATGACATGATCCATACCTGATCCGTTCTCCGGGGGGTGAAAAATAGGTTATGGAGGCCCTACTGGCGTCCGGTAGCCCGGGTGAGCAGTTCGACATTGCTCCTGGTGAAGAACCCGTCAAAGCCCTCGTACCGGTGAATGTACTCATTGACCAGGAGGGTGTGCGGAGACGGCATCGAAAAGGTCTGGTAGAGTCCTTCTTCAGGCGATCCGACCAGTTCCACCAGGAACTCCATACCGTCCCGCTGCAGCGCCGCAACGGTCTCCCCGATATCCTCGGTCCGGAAGGCCATGTGGTGGACACGCGTGCCATAGTGCCGGATGAACTCTTCGGTCGGGCCCGAGATCCGGTCATCGCGGTACGGCTCGATCCCGGAGGTGAAGACCTGGGCATAGCCTTCGTGCTCGAGCCGTGCGACGCTGGTTATCGAGTTGAGTGAACGGACGAACACCGCAAAATCAAACCGGTACGACGTGAGGCTCATGAATTCGAGAATGGCCTCGTTCCGCTCCAGTGCCCGGACCCTGGTGGCGGTGTGGTCGAGCTCGTGGATGCGGGAGAGATGAGCGTGCCCGGGTTTTTCCGGCAGCGCCCGGCTGACCGTTCCGGAAGCCGGAACATAGTTCCCCTGATCGCCGGTCCACTCGATGAACCCGGTGGAATTCCCCGTATAGGATGAGGGAACGGTCTGAATGAACCGGAAGTGCGGATATTCCGCAATCACGGGTGTGAGGAACCGTATTCCCCGCGCAGTCTGGATGTCCACGTAGCGATCCAGGTCCCTCGTACGGTACACGAAGGTTTCAAGACGGGTATT
This sequence comes from Methanomicrobiales archaeon, assembly GCA_013415565.1. Taxonomy (GTDB): domain Archaea; phylum Halobacteriota; class Methanomicrobia; order Methanomicrobiales; family Methanospirillaceae; genus UBA9949. The sequence goes on along the minus strand of JAAEET010000043.1, from coordinate 8,580 downwards.
GGGGAACGCGAGGGTTCTTTCCGCCACATTTACCGCGAGGAATGGATTGTTCCCCCGCTTTCGCGCCCGGACCAGGAAGTCTGCGGATCCCCCGGTTCCAAGGACGAAGGTCCGGAAAAAGTCATCTTCGAACTGATCACGGACAGAGAGTCCGGTATACCTGAGCAGCGCGGCTACTGCCGGCTCGAGCCGGTCCTGCTCCGTGGCAATAACAACCGCATCAAGGCCTCCGACCAGCCCTTCCAGTCCCTGTTCCCGCCGTTCCTCCAGGACCGCGGGGATACGGGCGGCAAGGTCCCGCTCCTGCCGGTCCATGAATTCGTCCTGACCTGGGGGAGAGGTTTTCCGGGATATCCCCGCTCCTTGATGGTCTCTCATATGCGCGATATTCGATGTGTCCCTTTATGTGCGTTGGTGCCGGACGACAGCAGCTCAGCTCTCTGTGGCGTACTTTTCGGGATCGGCATCGAATTTCTTCTTGCAGCCGGGAGCACAGAAGTAGTAGGTCTTCCCCTTGTATACGCTCGAAAACTTCGCGGTCTTCTCGTCAACGGTCATCTTGCAGATGGGATCGATCGCCATGGATCAGGCACCTCGAACTCCCGTTTCTTTGGCGGGTGGCATATACCTTTTGAGCATCAGGGAGAGGGAGATCACGGTCACCGAACTCGCCGCCATGGCCAGCGCTGCGAGTTCGGGGCTGAAGGTGTACCCGGTGAAGGGGTACAGGAGGCCGGCGGCAAGCGGGATGAGGGCGCAGTTGTAGGCAAAGGCCCAGAAGATGTTCTGCCGGATCCGCTGCATCACCTTCCGGGAGAGCTGGATTGCCGCGGCGGCATCGATGAGATCATCCCTGATCAGGACGATGTCACCCGATTCGATGGCCACGTCGGTCCCGCTCCCGATGGCGATTCCCACGTCTGCCCGGGCCAGGGCAGGGGCATCATTGATCCCGTCGCCGACAAAGGCCACCACACCGCCACCTTTCTGGATGTGCTCGACCTCGCGGGCCTTGTCCTCGGGGAGCACCTCCGAGATGACCGTCCTGATGCCGACCTGCCGGGCAACGGCCTCTGCAGTCCGGCTGTTGTCACCGGTGATGATGGCGACCGAGAGCCCCATCCGGTCGAGTTCCCTGATCGCATACGGGGTCGTTTCCTTGATGGTGTCGGCGATCGCGATGATCCCGGAAGGAACTCCGGCGATCGCGATGATGACCGCAGTCTTCCCGTCACGCTCAAGGGCGGTGATCTGCTGCTCGGACTCCGGGGATATGCTGATCCCCCGCTCTGCCATGAGAGCCCGGTTTCCGATCACCACCTCCTCACCGAGCACCCGGGCAAAGACACCCTTCCCTCCGAAGGTGGTGAACTCGGAGGACTGCTCGGGAGGGATTCCCGCCGCCTCCGCCTTTTTCACGACGGCCTCCGCAAGCGGGTGGGAAGAGTTCTTTTCCACGGCTGCCGCGATGGCGAGCAGGGTCCGTTCATCGATCCCGGTGGCGATGATATCGGTGACATCCGGTTTTCCACGGGTCAGGGTCCCGGTCTTGTCGAACACCACGGAGGTGAGGTGATCGGCCACTTCCAGTGCCTCGCCGTTCCGTACCAGGATCCCGAGCTCGGCACCCCGGCCGACCCCGACCGTCACGGCGGTCGGCGTGGCGAGGCCGAGGGCACAGGGGCAGGCTACCACCAGGACTGAGATCAGCGCAGTCAGGGAGAAGAGCAGGGTCGCATCAAGTACGAAATACCATACCGAAAATGCCGAAAATGCGATGAGCAGCACGGCGGGAATGAAGTAACTGACCGCAACATCTGCAATTCGCTGGACCGGGGGTTTGGATGCCTGCGCCTCTTCGACGAGCCGGATGATCTGGGCCAGTGCCGTGTCCTTCCCGATCCGATCGGCCCGGAAGGTGAAGCTGCCGTTGGTGTTGAGGGTGCCCCCGACGACTGGAGAACCTTCCGTCTTCAGCACCGGAATCGGCTCCCCGGTAATCATCGATTCATCAACATAGCTCTCTCCCCCGGTAACTTCCCCGTCAACCGGGACCTTGTCACCGGGTTTCACCACCAGGATGTCCCCCACCACCACATCCTCGATGACAACCTCCGTCTCGCTGCCTCCCCGTATGACGAGGGCCGTCTTCGGACGGAGCCCGATCAGGGTCCGGATGGCCTCCGAAGTCCTTCCCTTGGCCCGCGCTTCGAGGTATCTCCCAAGGATGAGGAATGATGCCAGCATGATCGCGGTGTCGTAGAACATGAACTCCCGGGTGAGCACGATGCCAAGCGTACCGAGCACGCTGGCCCCGAACGCCACACCCGTACCCATGGCATACATGACATCCATATTGAGCGTCCGGTTGCGCAGGGCGTTTCCGGCAGCCCGGAATATCGGTGAGGCTACGTAGATGAAGACCGGGGTGGAGATGATCAGGAGGGCCCAGGAGAGGGTCTCCATGGATATGGTGAGGGGGAGAAACATCACGATAAAAAGCGGGATACTCACGGCAAACCCGATGGAGAACCGGCGCATCTTTTCAGAGAGATCCTTCCGGCGTGCTTTCTCTTCGGCCTCAAGAGAGAGTTCCTCGGCCACTCCCAGGTACTGGTAGCCTGCCGCTTCGATGGCAGCCTTCATATCATCGAGCGACGTGACCGATGCGTTGTAGGTGACATAGGCTTTCTCGGTCGCGAGGTTGACCCGGGCCTGCACCACTCCGGCAAGAGCCGAGAGTGCCTTCTCGATCGTCTCCACGCAGGTCGCACAGACCATTCCGCCGACCTTCAACACCACCTCATCGTGGATGATATCGTAGCCGGCGGCCCGGACGACCTCCTCGATCTCCTTCAGCGATACCTGTGCCGGGTCGAATTCCACCCTGGCCGAGTCGGTCCCGAAGTTTGCCTGTGCCGTCGTGCCCTTCCCGATGCCGGCGATGGCATCGTCAATGGTCAGGCTGCAGGTGGCGCAGTGCATCCCGGAGATCTTCAGGTCGGCGGTGATCTTCTCTCCCATCCCCTGCTCCTCTCCTCCTGAACTAGATGGCATCATGAAGGGTAATAGATGCTTTCATAGGGACGGATCGGAGTCCTGCCGTTCCATTACCTATATCTCTTCACCGGAATCAGACACGGATATGAAAGAACCAAATCCGCTCCAGATCGTCCTCTTCTTCCTGATCATCGCACCCGGGGTCTACCTGCTCTCCCGGTGGCTGGGTACTCCGGGGCAGTATGCATTCCTGGCGGGAGGTGTCATCGCGGTCATCCTCGCCGTCCTCGTTGCCGGTTCATTCAAGGTGGCCGACCAGTGGGAAAAAGCGGTGGTGCTTCGCCTCGGCCGTTATACCGGCCTTCGGGGTCCCGGGCCGTTCTTTATCCTCCCCTTCATCGAACGGGTCGCATACTGGATCGATCTCCGGATCATCACGACGTCGTTCAAGGCCGAAAAAACGCTGACCAGGGATACCGTGCCGGTTGATGTCGAGGCGGTGCTCTTCTGGAAGGTGCTGGACCCGGAAAAGGCGGCCCTCGAGGTCGAGGATTACCGTTCTGCCATCTCCTGGGCCTCGCAGACAGCGCTCCGGGAAGTGATCGGGAAATCGTTCCTGTCAGATATGCTTGAAGGGCGGGAGAAACTGGATGCCGTGCTCCAGAAGATCATCGATCTCCGGACAGAGCAATGGGGAATCCATGTCTCCTCGGTCGAGATCCGCGATGTCATCATCCCCCCGGAACTCCAGGACGCCATGTCCATGCAGGCCCAGGCCGAGCGCGAACGTCAGGCCAGGGTCATCCTTGGTGATTCCGAGCGCCAGATTGCCGAAAAATTCGAAGAGGCGGCCAGGACCTACCAGGATAACCCGACTGCACTTCACCTCCGGGCGATGAACATGCTCTTTGAAGGCCTCAAGATCAAGGAAAATGCCACCCTGGTGATCGTCCCGGCCTCGGTCCTTGAGACCATGAACCTCGGCGCCATGACCGGCCTGGTATCCCTGGCCAGGACACCGGACGCTGGAGCGGAGAAACGGGCGGAAAGGTCCCCGAAGGAGACGGACTGACGAAACCTGCTCTGCCGGGCGCCCCTGATGCTGTCTGAAGCGAAGATGCGGGCATCGTCCGTCACCCTATCCTTTTTCGGAGATTGCCTGGCCGGTCAGGTTTTAATGTTCCGGGGCTCTACAGCGAGAGGAAGAATGAATAGACCACGATATTGAGGATGGTCAGGGGGAGCCCGATCCGGAAGAATTCCCAGAAACTGAGACCGTACCCTTCCCTCTCCGCCTGCTGGATCACGATCACATTGCTCGCTGCCCCAAGGATGGTGAGGTTCCCGGCAATAGTGCTCCCTGCCGCCAGCGCCAGGATCTGTTGGACCGACATTCCCTCCTGGATGATGATCGGCTGGAAGAGAGCCACGAACGGCACATTTGATACGAACTGGCTCATCACCACCGAGACGGTCATGATGACCGGGATGCTGGTCATCCCCGAATAATCGATGGCAGACTGGAAGAACCCGGTGTCGTACACGCTCTGCATCAGCACAAACATGGCGACAAAGAAGATCAGGGTATACCAGTCAACCTTTCTCAGGATCGAAATCCGCTTCGGGCTTGCAATCAGCACCGGGGCGGCTGCGGCGAGCGCGATGAACATGAGCGGGAAGGGATCCCTCCCGGTTAACCCCGCACCGATTCGTACCGCCACCATGATAAGAATGATGGCGAGTGACAGCTTCGAGAGCCGGGCAAGCGCCTCGTCCCGTACTGGTTCACCGTCGGGCAGGATACGACACTCTCCCGATGGCGGGTAAAAGAGACGGACGACCGCCCAGGCGATGAAGAGATTGATCGCGGTCGGGAGAGCAAGGTGGACGAGAAAGGAGGCGAAGGGTTCACCAAGGTCGGCATAATTTGCGACGAGGAGGTTTTGCGGGTTTCCAATCGGAGTGGCCACGCTCCCGATGGTAATGGCAAAGCAGAGGGCGAGGATTGCCCCTTTCGGGGACAGGCCCATCCGGACGGCATACCAGATGACCAGCGGCGTCCCGATGACCGCAATAGTATCGTTCATCAGGATGGCCGAAAAGAGTCCCATGGACAGGATCAGCAGGAGAACGAACTGATCCGGGTTCGCTGCACGGGAGAAGAGCCGGAAGGATACCGCCTGGAGATATCCGCTTTCGGTCACGGCCGCTCCGACGACGAACATCCCGAATAAAAAGAGCATCACGTCAGGATTGATCGAGCCGAGCGCATCGGCAAATGAGATCTGCCCGAGCAGCAGGACTGCCGTTGCTCCGCCGAGCATGATCTGCCATATCCGGATTCGCAGTCTGCCGACCTGGCGGACAGCGATCAGGATGAACACCAGGGCAAGGACGAGCAGCGGAATGATCACGGGCGCCAATCCTCCCCGGAAACCTCACCTTTCCCGGGTCACGCACCAGCTGAGGAGGATCCCCTCGTCCAACCGTTCTGTCCCGGAGAGGGAGAGGCGGATGAAATCCTTCTCATCGATAAATCCCGGGCCGTCTGCCAGGGTCGGGGCATCACTGCCGCCGATGATCATGTTGCCCACAAAACAGGTGAGCTCGTCGACAAGATCCGCGGCAAAGAGCCCGGCGATGAGGGTCCCTCCCCCCTCCACCATCACCCGCCTGATTCCCCGCTCGTACAGGACGGAAAAGAGGCGGGGGAGATCAACGCGGTCATGGCCGGCACTGAGCACGGTGGCATAGTTCCCAAGGACCGCCTTCTCCTCCGTTCCGGCCCGTTCCGAACAGGCGATGATCCGTTCACCCTCCCCCTTGTGCAGGATGGATGCTCCAGGCGGAGTCCGGGCCATGCTGTCCACGACAATCCGCACCGGGTTCCCGGGCATTCCCCGTGCAATCCGCATCGCCCTGAGCTCGGGTGATTTCACGGTGAGGGAGGGATCGTCGGCGAGGACGGTCCCGATGCCCACCATCACCGCATCGCTTTCTGCCTTGATCCGGTCGACCCGGGAGAAATCGGCAGGGCCGGATATCCTGACCTGTCTCCGTTCCCGTGTGGAGAGCTTGCCGTCAGCACTCATGGCGACATTGACGTGGACATGGGGGCGCATGCTCTCAGGTAGCATCGCTGTAATCTTCAAGATTGCCGAACCCCGGCCGGGGACAAAAATCGCAGTGCCTGCCCCGGAACCATGGGCCTCCAATGGTCGCCAGGATCCCCTGATATTCCGCAATTCGAACCGGTAGTGCCGGTACAAATCCTTTTATAAATGACAAAAATTGAAAAATGAACCTTTTAAATTAATATTCGAACATTATATATAATATAATCTTATAATTAATCCAGACAGGTTCGACATCCTATGACGATTCATTCAGCACAATTCAGACAGCTTGCAAAAAATTTTGGCGGGGAGATAACCCCCGAATACTGGAAAGACTGGCGGTGGCAGATCCGGCATACTATCCGCGACCTTGCGACCGTCGAGCACCTGCTCGGCATCTCCCTTGAGAAGAGCGAGCGGGAAGCGATGGAACGGACCATTGAAAAATTTCCCATGGCCGTTACCCCCTACTATCTCTCCCTGATCCAGACCGGGGACTACCGGCACGACCCCATCTTTCTGCAGGCCATACCCCAGCCCCCGGAACTGATGATCGAGCCTCATGACCGGTCCGATCCGCTCAGCGAGGATCTGGACAGCCCGGCACCGTGCATCACCCACCGGTATCCTGACCGGGTGCTCTTCCTGATCAGCAACACCTGTGCCATGTACTGCCGCCACTGTACCCGGAAGCGCAAAGTCGGCGATGCCGATTCCATCCCCCGGAAGGATGAGATTTTGGAGGGGATCCAGTACATCCGGGACCACCCCGCCATCAGGGACGTCCTCCTCTCCGGTGGCGATCCCTTCATGCTTCCCGACGATTTTCTCGACTGGATCCTCGGAGAACTCCGGTCCATCCCCCATGTCGAGGTAATCCGCATCGGGACCAGGGTGCCGGTCGTTCTCCCCTACCGGGTGACCGGGGAACTTGTCGGTATGCTGCGGAAGCACCACCCGATCTGGATCAATGTTCAGTTCAATCATCCCCGGGAGCTGACCAGTGCCGCGGTCCAGGCGCTGGACCGGCTCGCCGATGCCGGGATACCGCTCGGGAACCAGTCCGTCCTTCTCGCCGGGGTCAACGACTGCCCCTGGGTGATGAAGAGCCTGGTCCAGCGCCTGGTGAAGCACCGTGTCAGGCCCTATTACCTCTACCAGTGCGACTTATCCGAAGGCCTCAGCCACTTCCGGACGCCGGTGGCCAAGGGAATCGAGATCATGGAGAACCTGATCGGCCACACCAGCGGTTTTGCTGTCCCCACCTACGTGATCGATGCACCGGGCGGCGGCGGTAAGATCCCGGTCATGCCGACCTATATCGTATCCTGGTCGGTCCACAAGGTCGTACTCAGGAATTACGAGGGCGTGATATCGACGTATCACGAGCCTGACGGCTACGATCGTATCACCTGCGACGGAAACTGCTCGGAATGCCGGTTGCAGCTCCCGAACATCGATGCCGACGAATCCCGCCTGGTCGGGATCGCCCGGCTCCTTGCCGATTATGATGAGACCACCTCGCTCATTCCCGGGGATACCGAACGCCTCGAGCGGAGAAATGGCTGATACGATCTGCCGGATCAGCGGCTGCCTCATCCAGCACGGACCCTGTAACGACCGGGTGTACATGATGAAACTCGGATCGGCCAATACGCATTCCGTGATCAGCTCACTCATGTCCCTGGCCCGAGAGCACCATTACTCGAAGATCGTGGCAAAGGTGCCCTCACGGTCAGGAAACCCGTTTCTGGAGGCTGGATTCATTGAAGAGGCCCGGATCCCGCGCTTCTTTCCGGAACCTGACGACGGTCTCTTCCTCTCGCGGTTCTTCTCCGCCACCCGCAGGGACGAGCAGAATTCCCGGACCTATGACCAGATCGTCAGCCGGATCCCGGTCCGGAGGGAGGAACCTGCGGTCGGTTCCCTCCCTCCCGGGTACTCAATCCACTCCTGCTCCGCCCGTGACGCAGATGACCTGGCCCGGTTCTATGCCGCCGTGTTCTCCAGTTATCCCTTCCCCATTCACGACGCAGCTCACATCCGTACCATGATGGGGCATGCTACCCGGTTCTACGCCGTCATCCACAACCAGGATCCCGCAGCTGCGGCATCCGCGGAGATGGATCCTACGACGGGGACCGTGGAAATGACCGACTTTGCCACCAGCCCGGGACACCGGGGCAGAGGGCTGGCACGCCGCCTGCTCTCCGTGATGGAGGATGCCGCACGGGATCAGGGGATGCGGGTGGCCTATACCATCGCACGGGCAGGATCTCCCGCGATGAATGCGGTCTTTGCCCGGGCAGGGTACTGTTTCGGCGGCCGGCTTGCCAACAACACCCACATCGGCGGGTCGCTGGAGAGCATGAACGTCTGGTACAAGGATCTTTGAGACGGGACATTGGATGTTCCGGCATCATCCCGCGATCAGCCGTTCAACCCCTGGTACGTCAGGCCGCCC
>JAAEET010000042.1 GCA_013415565.1 Methanomicrobiales archaeon | reverse complement strand
TGATATAGGATCATCTTATCAGGAACTGACTCCTTATCGCCACCCTCGTGCTCTTTTATCATCTCCCTTTACAATTTTATTCAAGAATATCGGGTTTGAAGAATTTTTACTGGTGTGGTTCCTGTTCAGAAAGGATTTTTAATCCTTACATTACGGTGTGCCTTTTTATTTCTCCCAGTTTTCAGTTCTTTTTCAGCATTCTTTTAAGATGGTCCTGGTCTGGATATCCAGGATCAATATCTTTCCTGGTGCGGAGACAGATTCAAAAAAGATTTACATTGGGATCCTCATCTTCCCTCATAAGTTCATTGTAATGCTGATTAAATTCCAAAAACACCTGAGATTGATTTCATATATTTTTTATATTTTGAAAAATTATGTACCAAATGCCGTCATTTTAAAAATTTAAGATGCAGAAGATGTGCATCATTAATTCCTTTCCACTGGAAATGATAGGGTAGGGGAGGAGGGAACAAGAAGATTATCTCGTATTGAAATGTCGGCATTTCCGTTCCAAAAAATATCACTTTTAAATGTTCTATTTCCAAAAAAATCAAATCTCTATTGGTAGTCAACTGGAAATTAAGGGGTTTATATAACCTTCAAATGATCAGATTTTTATGAGAGGATACCTAAGGATCTCATCCCAGGGGGGTCGAAGTGGCGGAAGGACAGGAATCAATAGGATTATTTAAAAAATATCTTGCAGGGAACAATATTTTCAGGAACCGGGAAGTACTCCGGCACTCATACCGCCCCCAGATCCTCCCGCACCGGAGACCCCAGATCGATCAGGTGGCATCCATTCTCGCCCCTTCCCTGAAAAATGAAACCCCCTCAAACATTCTTATCTATGGAAAAACCGGAACGGGTAAAACCGCGGTGGTCCGGTATGTCGGAACCGAGCTTGAGAATGCAAGTTCTCATATGGGAACGTCGTGCCGGGTGGTTCATATCAATTGCGAGAGCATCGATACCCAGTACCGGGTGCTGGCCCAGATATCAAAGAGCCTTTCTGATGATGATGAAGTCGCCAGTGACCGGACACGATCGATCATCCCGATGACAGGGTGGCCTACCGATCAGGTATACCAGGAACTCAAAAACCAGCTCGAAGCCACCGGCGGAGTGCTGGTCATCGTCCTCGATGAGATCGATAAACTGGTCAAGAAGAGCGGCGATGAGACCCTCTACAACCTCACCAGAATCAATACCGACCTGAAGAAATCCAAGGTAAGCATGATTGGAATCTCAAACGATCTCAGTTTCAAGGATTTCCTCGATCCCCGGGTACTCTCATCGCTGAGCGAGGAAGAACTGGTATTTCCACCCTACAACGCTCCCCAGCTCTGCGACATTCTCCAGCAGCGTGCTGATATCGCGTTCAATGACAGTGTGCTCGATGACGATGTCATTCCACTCTGCGCAGCTCTTGCAGCCCAGGAACACGGTGATGCCAGGAGGGCCCTGGATCTGCTCAGAGTCTCAGGTGAGATTGCAGACCGGGAGGAGGATGACCGGGTTGGTGAGAAGCATGTGAAGAAGGCCCAGGCGAAGATCGAGACCGACAGCATGGTCGAGTGCATTGCCACCCTCCCCACCCAGAGCAAAGTGGTGCTCTATTCCATGCTGCTGCTCGACCAGATGGGGCAGAAAATCTTCACCAGCGGGGAAGTGAGCCGTATTTACAAGGAAATTGCCCCAGCCATGGATCTCGATATCCTGACCCACCGGAGAATAACCGATCTCATCTCGGAACTCAATATGCTCGGTGTGATCAATACCCGGGTCGTGAGCAGGGGACGTTACGGAAGGACAAAAGAGATGTGGTTTGACTCAAATACAAATAAAATATGGGATGTCATCCGGAGCGACCCGCGATTGAGCGCCCACGGCCTCGATAAGATGGATATCGCCTGGGTGAAAGCCCTGTTCAGGTGAAACCGATATGGACCAAAAGGATCTCCTCCTCCTCCGTCTTCTGGAGGAAAACAGCCGCCTCTCGCCTGAGGAACTGGGGGTTATGGCTGAACTGTCTCCCGACGAAGTCACGCGTCGGGTTGCAGCCCTTGAAGAGGAAAAGATCATCAGGAGCTATACCACGGTCATCGACTGGGACCGTGCAGCAAACGGAGGAGTCGCAGCAATCATCGAACTCAAGGTGAATCCTGAACGGGATTACGGGTATGACCGCATCGCGGAGCGGATCGCGAAGTACCGGGAGGTCAGGTCGCTTCGCCTGATTACGGGGGTATACGATTTCCAGCTGACGGTTACCGGGAAGACCATGCATGAAGTTGCACGGTTTGTATCCGAATATATTGCTCCGATGGACCGGATACGGGAGACGGCTACCCACATCATCATGAAGACCTACAAGGAAAACGGCCAGGCATTCTGCGAAAAAGAGGCCGGGGAACGGATCCCCTACTCCCTGTGAGGCAGACCATGCGGGATTATGTATCCACCCGCGCCCGGGTAATTCCCCCGTCCGGGATCCGGAAATTTTTCGATCTGGCCCTTTCCATGGAGGGGGTCATATCCCTCGGTGTCGGGGAACCGGATTTTCCGACACCATGGAATCTCTGCGAGGCGAGCATTTACTCAATTGAGCAGGGCGGAACCTCGTACACTTCGAACCGGGGAATCCAGAAGCTGCGGGAAATGCTTGCGGTATGGCTGCACCAGCACTACCAGCTCTCCTACGATCCTGATGATGAGATGATCATCACCACCGGTGTTTCGGAGGGTCTCGATATTGCCATCCGGGCGGTGACCGATCCGGGTGATGAAGTGATCATCGCGGAACCCTGCTATGTCTCATACGGTCCGTGCGTAACCCTGGCCGGAGGTATCCCAATCCCGGTACAGTGCAGGGAGAAGTACCAGTTCCGCCTTCATCCCGATGACCTGATGGAAGCGGTTACCGCACGGACAAAAGCCCTCATCATCAATTTCCCGAATAATCCGACGGGAGCGGTGATGAGGAAGGAACACCTCTCTGCCGTTGCTGATATCGTTACCGACCATGATCTCCTCCTCATCAGTGACGAGGTCTACTCCGAACTGACGTATACGGGAAGCCATGTATCTCCTGCAACGCTGGACGGGATGTGGGACCGGACCATCACCCTGAACGGGTTTTCAAAGGCCTATGCCATGACGGGATGGAGGATCGGCTATCTGTGCGCCCCGAAGGAGATCTGTGATGCGGCCCTGAAGATCCACCAGTATGTCATGCTCTGTGCACCGGTCATGGGGCAGGTGGCGGCGCTCGAGGCTATCAGGCGGGGAGAGGACGAGAAGGATCGCATGGTGCAGGAATTCCGGGTACGGCGGAACCTGTTCATCGAGGGTCTGAACCGGATCGGGCTCACCTGTCATATGCCGGAGGGAGCTTTCTACGCATTCCCCTCTGTTGAGAAGACCGGGCTCTCTGACCTTGAGTTCGCCGAACAACTCCTCCGTGAGGAGCAGGTTGCGGTCGTCCCCGGGAGCGTTCTCGGGAAGGGCGGGGCGGATCACTGCCGGTGTGCGTATGCCGTTTCCCGTAAAGATCTCGCGGAAGCCCTCCGGAGAATGGAACATTTTATAGCCGGGATTCCGGGATAATTCCGGGGGATCGCATCCCCTGGCTCTGGTCCGGGAACCCGGACAGACCTCCAATCCCGAGCTTCCCGGTTCACGACGGCAGCAGACCCGAATCCATCTTCTCTCCCGGCAGCCTTCCGGACACCAGCGCGAGCAAGCCGGATGATCTGCAATCATGAAACCGACACCTAGTACCCGGGCATCGCCGGAACCCCCCACGCTCACCGTGTTCCGGTCAGCAATCAGGTTCTCACACCATTCCGGTTCCCGGGAGTGGTGGATTCCGCAGAGATCATCCTCCCTGACACCAGGCATCTTTTTTCGTGTTCACCGTTTGTTGAAACCTAAAACGACACCAGCGGAATGTACCTGTTCCGGGTAGATCCGCGCACCGTGTTCTCCACGGGATGAACTTCCGACCGGTGTATGAATACTGAACCAGGACTGGAAACGGGATGAAGCCCGGATAAGGACCGGGTAAGTTTATGGCAAGCGCATCCCTATACTAGATGGTTGGACAATGAGCTGTACGATTATCGTCGGCGGATTTTTCGGTGACGAGGGAAAGGGAAAATTAGTTGCCCATGTGGCATACCATGACCGGCCCACCATCATCTCCCGCGGCGGTGTCGGTCCGAACGCCGGGCATACGGTCAAGATGGGGGACAAGGAGTATGGCGTGCGCATGGTGCCGTCCGGCTTCGCCTATCCGGACGCCCGTCTCTGCATCGGAACCGGGGTGCTCGTAGACCCAAGGGTATTCATGCATGAAGTCGATCTCCTGGATGTCAGGGACCGTATTTTCATCGATTACCGGTGTTCCATCATCGAGGAAGACCATATCCGTCGGGATAAATCGAGCGAGCACCTGGCAAAGACCATCGGGTCAACGGGAAGCGGGTGCGGACCGGCGAATGCCGACCGGGTGCTCCGCACGGCACGGCAGGCAAAGGATCTCCCGGAGCTCGCACCCTACCTCATGGATGTTCCGGCCGAGCTGAACGGAGCGCTCGACCGGGGTGAGAATGTTCTCCTGGAGGGAACGCAGGGATTCGGAATCTCGCTGTACTACGGGACATACCCGTTCGTTACCAGCAAGGACACTTCAGCATCGCAGATCGCATCCGACAACGGTGTCGGACCCACGCGTATCGATGATGTCATCGTTGTATTCAAGGCCTACCCGACACGGGTCGGAGAGGGGCCGTTCTCGACCGAGATGTCCCGGGAATCATCAGATCGCCTTGGCATCCAGGAGTTTGGGACGGTAACGCACCGGCAGCGCCGGATTGGTGAATGGGACGGGAAGATGGCACGGTATTCGGCGATGATCAACGGATGTACCCAGGCGGCAATCACCGGCATCGACAAGGTCGATCATGACTGCTACGGAATTACAGAGTATGGAAAGCTTTCGAAAAAAGCGAAAGATTTCATCGCCCAGGCCGAAGCGGATATCGGTGCACCGGTAACCCTCATCTCGACCGGGCCTGATGTGTCCCAAATCATTGATCTTCGTGACGAGCAATGAAACGATCAATCCTCCCCCTCCTCTGCTGCCCGGTTTGCAAGGGCGATCTCACCCTGACCGTGACCGCCGGAGATGATAAGGAGATCAGGGAAGGAAAACTCCATTGCCCGATATGCCGGGTTAATTACCCGATAGAGGATGGAATCCCGGATCTTCTGCCACGGCAACCTCCTGAATGACAGCGTCCCTTTTAAGCGGAAACCGGGAAATACTACGTGATCCCCTTCCGGAGCCTGATCCAGCGGGGAACACGGCGTAATCGTCGCCCCGTTCCGGAAGAACGGAAGTGATCGGTCGATGTCTGTCATCAATGCTCTCATCCTGCCCCTCTCCCTTCTGATCGATCGGATGATGGGTGACCCAAAGACGCGGTTCCATCCGGTTGCGCTCGTCGGCTCCTTCATCGGCTGGTGGGGACGACCGGCGGCCTGGCATCCTGCCGTCCAGCGGGTTGCGGGGGTGGTTATGTGGTTCTTCACGGTCGCGGTCTTTGCCCTTCCTTTTTTCCTTGCCGACCGGTATCTTCCGTGGTTCCTCCTCCTCGTCGCCGGTCCCTTTTTCCTGAAGTTCTGCCTGGCCTGGCGTTCGCTTGAGGAGCATGCACGGGCGGTCGGGGACGCGGTGTCCCGTGACCTTGGGGAGGGGAGGAGGGAGGTTTCCCTGATGGTGAGCCGGGAGACCGGGGAGCTCTCGGATGAGCAGGTCCTCTCGGCAGCATATGAATCCCTGGCCGAGAACCTGGTGGACAGCATCATCTCCCCGATCTTCTACTTCGGTCTGTTCGGTCTTGCGGGTGCAGCAATCTTTCGCGCTGCGAACACCATGGATGCCATGCTCGGCTACCGCGATGACCGTGAGCGGATCGGATGGTTCTCCGCCCGTATGGACGATCTCCTGAATTTCATCCCGGCACGGATCGCGGGAGTACTGCTGCTCATGTATTTCGGAGCCCGGGGAAGGTTCTCTCCCGCATACGAGGCATATCAACGAGACCGGCGGAAGCGTCCGGGAATCAACGGGGGAATCCCCATGGCCATCCTTGCCGGTGGTGCAGGGGTACAGTTCGAGAAACCAGGGAGGTACCGGATGGGGACACCCCACCGTTCCCTCAGAGAGGGCGGGCCGGAGATCATCGCTGCGGTACGGGCAGTCACTATAACGTTCTCGCTCGCAGTCATGATGGCACTCATTATATTGGGATCAGTGACAATAGATACAGGCATATGAAGCTCGAGGAGCTGAGATTTGGCACCGAGCTCCTGAAGCGCGGTTTTGCATCCATGCAGAAAGGAGGGGTGATCATGGATGTGGTCAATGCAGACCAGGCACGGATCGCGGAGGAGGCCGGTGCAGTGGCGGTGATGGCCCTTGAGCGGGTCCCCGCCGATATCAGGAAGGCCGGGGGCGTGGCGAGAATGGCAGATCCAGCCATTATCCTGGAGATCATGGATGCGGTCTCCATCCCGGTCATGGGCAAGGTGAGGATCGGGCATTTCGTGGAAGCCCAGGTTCTCGAATCCCTCGGTGTGGACATGATCGATGAGAGTGAAGTGCTCACGCCGGCGGATGAACAGTTCCATATCGATAAGCATCAGTTTACCGTCCCCTTCGTCTGCGGAGCCCGGGACCTCGGTGAAGCCATGAGGAGGATCCAGGAAGGAGCGGCCATGATCCGGACCAAGGGTGAGGCCGGCACCGGAAACGTGGTCGAGGCGGTCCGGCACATGCGGAATATCATGGGGGAGATCCGGGCCCTCCAGGGGAGGAGCCCCCAGGAGATTACCGACAGGGCCCGCGATCTCGAAGCCCCGGCAGACCTGCTGCTCGAAACGGTCAGGAGAGGCCGCCTTCCGGTGGTGAATTTCTCGGCCGGAGGTGTCGCAACACCCAGCGATGCAGCGCTGATGATGCAGATGGGAGCAGACGGGGTGTTCGTCGGCTCAGGAATCTTCCACTCGTCAGATCCGGCACGGATGGCCAGGGCAATCGTGGAAGCGGTCAACCACTTTGAAGACCCTGCGGTCATCGCGGAGGTCAGCAAAGGCCTCGGGAAACCCATGCGAGGGCTCGATATACACACCCTGCGTGAGGACGAGGTGCTGCAATACCGTGGGCGCTAAGATAGGTGTCCTTGCACTCCAGGGTGATGTGAGCGAGCATCTGGATGCATTCAAAAACGCCATCCGGGCCTCCGGCAGCGACGGCGCCATCCATGCTGTCCCGGTGAGGAGGCGTCAGGATATCGCAGGGCTTGATGCCCTCGCCATACCCGGGGGAGAGTCGACCACCATATCACGGCTCATCGATAAGAATGATCTTCGCACTCCCCTGATCGGATTTGACGGCGGGATCTTTGCCACCTGTGCCGGGATGGTACTCATGGCACGGACGGTTGACGATCCCCGTGTCCGCCCCCTTGGACTGATGGACTTTTCGGTAAGGAGAAATGCATTCGGCAGGCAGCGGGAATCATTCGAGGCAGATGTCGAGATAACCGGGCTTGACGGTCCCTTCCACGCTTTCTTTATCCGGGCGCCGGTCGCCGATCATGCCGGTCCCGGCGTCTGTGTCACCGGCCGGATCGATGAGGGGATCATCGCCCTCGAAGCGGGCAGGTACATGGCGCTCTCCTTCCATCCCGAGCTCGGGAACGACCCGCGACTCCATATCCGGTTCCTCAAAAACTGCGGACTGGTATGACATCCGGATAAACCGGCAGATCTCATGTCGTCAAGGTTGTCATCCTTTTTTCCTTCCGGTTAAAATCGAGATGAGAAAACCGGACAGGCGGTACCAGGTAACGGAGCAGGTAACAAAGAGACCTCTCTAAGGTTAAAAACCCCTGAAGACCACCGCCATGCCGATGGAATTGATTGACAGGTTCACCGGGAACCTGTGCAGCGACCGGAATTCCAGATGAATCCTTCCCGTTAAAATTCCCTGTGCACGGGATATGGTACTGAAAAAAAAGGAAATCAGAGGAAGACCGGGGCAAAGACCACGGAGACGATCGCCATCAGCTTG
Source organism: Methanomicrobiales archaeon (assembly GCA_013415565.1). Lineage (GTDB taxonomy): Archaea > Halobacteriota > Methanomicrobia > Methanomicrobiales > Methanospirillaceae > UBA9949. The sequence goes on along the minus strand of JAAEET010000042.1, from coordinate 7,031 downwards.
AGCAGGATGTTGAGCGCCGGCCCGGCGGTATCCTTGAACGGGTCGCCGACCGTGTCCCCGGTCACGGCTGCCTTGTGGGCCGGTGAACCCTTGCCGCCGAGGTGCCCCTGCTCGATGTATTTCTTGGCATTGTCCCAGGCCCCGCCGGCATTGGCCATCATGACCGCCAGGATGAATCCTGCAGTGATGGACCCGATGAGGAGACCTGCCAGGGCTGCAGGGCCAAGGAGCACTCCTATGAGGAGAGGGGCTCCGATGGCAAGCACGCCGGGCGCAATCATCTGCTTCAGCGCGGCATTGGTGGAGATGGTAACGCAGGATGTGTAATCCGGCTCAGCCTTCCCCTCCATCAGGCCGGGAATCTCCCGGAACTGGCGGCGGACCTCCTCAACGATTTTACCTGCAGCATTTCCTACGGCAGTCATGGCGAAGGAACTGAAGAGGAAGGGCAGCATGGCTCCGATGAGCACGCCGACAAAGACCGTTGGAGAAAGCATGTCCACAAACTCCAGGCCTACATTTCGGGAATAGGCAGCAAAGAGCGCGAGGGCGGTCAGCGCAGCACCACCGATGGCGAATCCCTTGCCGATTGCTGCGGTCGTGTTGCCAACAGCATCCAGGGTGTCGGTGATCTTGCGCACACTGGGATCCTGGTGGGACATCTCGGCGATCCCTCCCGCATTATCGGCAACCGGCCCGTAGGCATCGACGGAAAGGGTGATGCCGAGCGTTGCGAGCATGCCCACGCCGGCAAGTGCGATGGCGTACAGCGGAGCATACGGGAGCATCATGACAGCAACGAGCAGGGCGATGGCGATGATGAGGACCGGGAAGACCGTGCTCTCCATAGCCTTGGCAAGACCGGTGATGATGTCGGTTGCCGCACCCGTTTCACAGGATTTGGCGATAGCCCGGGTGGGTGCCCGCTCGTACGAGGTATAGTACTCGGTGATGATCCCGATGAGGAACCCGGCCACAAGGCCTGTCACAACGGCGACAAACACGCCGATATGTTCCACTCCGAGGAAGTACTGGACCAGGAGATAGGTTGCGATTACCGTGAGTGCAAGGCTGGTGAGCGTCCCCTTGTTGAAGGCCATGTGGATAGCCCCGCTGTCCTGTTTGTTGGTCCGCACCAGGAAGGATCCGATGATGGCGGCAACGATCCCGGCTGCGGCGATCAGCATGGGGAGCAGGATCAGGTTGATGGCTTTTACCCCGAACAGGTCGAGAGCGCCCTGGTTGACGCCCACCACGATGGAGGCACCGATGAGCATGGTGGCGACGATCGATCCCACGTAGGATTCGTACAGATCTGCCCCCATGCCGGCGATATCGCCCACGTTGTCACCGACATTGTCGGCGATCACTGCAGGATTTCGCGGGTCGTCTTCGGGAATTCCCACCTCGACTTTCCCCACGAGGTCTGCCCCTACATCGGCGGCCTTGGTGAAGATTCCGCCGCCGACACGGGCGAACAGGGCAATCGAACTGGCACCGAGGGAGAATCCGGAAACCACGTTCACCACTTCTTCGATCCCGAGGGTGGTGTACGTGTCAACGGCCCAGAAGGTCACCGAAAGGCCGAAGAGTCCTAAGCCAACCACGCAGAGACCCATCACCATCCCACTCGAAAAGGAGACCCGGAACGCCTCCGCCATCCCGCGCCTCGCTGCGTTGGTGGTCCGTACATTGGCTCTGGTGGCCGCGTTCATGCCAAGGTAACCGGCCGTAGCGGATAAGAGTGCACCGATGACGAAACAGACGGCGGTGAGTGGATTGATGCCGGGGGTGATCACCAGTACTATCGCAAGAACGATGACGAAAACCGCAATTGCGGTATACTGCCTTTTCAGGTAAACCATCGCTCCCAGGCGGATCGCCTGTGCGATCTTCTGCATCTGCTCGGTCCCGGTCCCTTCCCGGTTCATGACCAGGTAGGAATAGGCAGCGAATGCAAGCCCGAGCAGGGCACAGATCGGAACGAGAATGAAAAAGTCCATTCGAACTGTCCTCCGTAACTATCTACCAAAACGGTCGTTTTGTAGCTATAGTTGTACAGTACAGGATCTTAAAAAGGTACGCGAATTAGTGCGCGTGGAGAAAATCGACAACCGAGGGCCGGAGAGTCTGGAGATCGAGCACCACGGCCCTCGCGGGTGTTGGGTGGATGTTCATCTGTTTCTGGAAGGCGGTCTGGGACTGCCATGCACCGGCATTGACACAGAGGGTTCCCCGGTACTCGGTGAGCCCCATGATATGAACATGTCCGGTGTGGAGCACTTCGGGGATCGGGTCGATGATCAGCTGGTCCTCCCTGAGTGCTGCGATCGGCGTCCGCCTTCCGTATGTTGGCGCGAGATGGCGGCGCTGGAGCATCCCCTCCATCATGGGAGCGGCATTCTCGTAGCTCGCACCGGGAATAAGGCTGATCATGTCATCGATGGACCTGCCATGGTACATCTGCACCATGATTCCCTGGAGACTGATCAGGGCAGGGTTCTCCACGAGGATGCAGTTGCCCGGAAACCCGGATGAAAACCCGGACGGGATGGCCGGCTGCGGTTCTGCAGCCCGGACAACATCATGGTTGCCCGGGCCGAGAATGATGGTGGTCCGTGACGGCAGATCCCGCATCATGGACCCGAATACGTCATACTGCTCGTAAATATTGGTGATGGTGAGTTCCTGTTCCTGTCCCGGATAGACGCCGATTCCATCGACGAGATCACCCGCGATCAGGAGATAGGAGACCGGATGATCATCAAGCCAGTCCGCGAACCGGTTCCACTCCGCCTCGAGAAACGTGTCACTGCCGACATGGATATCGGAGATGAGAACCGCGGTCCCGGCCTCTCCGCTTTTGAACGGTGCATGGTTGATGGGGATATCCGGGCGGAGTAATGATTCGGCGAAGAAGAGTCGCCCGTCGCCGGACAACTGCCCCTTCACTCCCACCACCTCATCGGGAATCAGGTTTTCTCCCTCAAGAAAGACAGGACGATCCTTGTGGAACAGGACCGGGAGAGATCCGGTGGGGTCTTCCAGCTCGGCAAGACGGTGGCCGTTGGTGGTGGTCCGGACCTCCTGCACCAGGCCCATGATGGCGCAGGTCTCCTGACGGTACCGTGAATTCCGCTGGAGCCCTTCAATCGGGATGGGCGTGCACCGGGTGCGGACTATCGTGCCCAGCCGGTTGTACCGGTCCCGGAAATAATGGAGATAATCCTGGATGCATCCGGAAGTTCCGGATGATCCGGCACTCCCCTTCACCACTTCAAAACGGGGATCAGCTGTGAACCGGCTGCCGTCGCGGTCCTGGATGACTCCCGGAATATGTTTGACCGAAACGACAACGGTGTCTCCCGGGAGATTCTCGATGATCCGGTCGATGAGCCCGGGGTCATCCTGCTCCGAAAGGTATCGGACGACATCAGGGTGGACCTGCATCTTGGTGTCAAGGAACCGCTGGACGATGATCCGGGCATCGAGCATGGATACCCTAGTATTACTTCCCCCCGTTCTTTGGTTTTTGGATCAGCGATTCATGATCCTGTTCCGGTTCCTTCCCATCTCTTAATATGCGTCAGATGAAAGAAGTACGAAGATATGGCTGATAAGAAGGAGGCGGGAGAGGACACGGGCCTCATTGAACGGTTCCGCACGAGCGAACACCCGGGAGTTGTCTTTGCCCGCGAGCTCCTCTGGGTTGCGGCAGTTGTTGCCGGTATCGCGCTTGCCCTCTTTCTCATCTCCGGCACCTGGCCGGCGGTGGTCACGATAGAATCGGAGAGCATGGTCCCGCATATGAATGTAGGTGACCTGGTGTTCGTGGTGAAGGCCGACCGGTTCGGAGAACTCCAGACCTGGGAGAGCGGCAGGACGGACGGGTACGTAAAGTACGGCGATTACGGCGACGTTCTCATATACGCACCCAACGGAGCGGGAGGCTCGCTCATTCCCGGCCTTGGGGGCGGCGTGCATCCCATCATCCACCGAGCCCTGGCAGAGACACCGGATAACTCCGCAATCCCGGTGTATTACTACTTCTTCCGGGGGATGAGCAGCCCGGAGGAGTACCTTCCGGCACGCATCCTGGACGGTGCCTGGGTACTTGACGACGGGACCGTAGTGGCGAGAATAGAGAACGGGATCATCATTCCGGATGCGCGAAACAGCACCCCGGCTCAGGGATATATCCTGACGTCCGGCCTGGCTGCAGAGACGGGAGGCTACATCACCAAGGGAGACAACAATGTCCGGAGCGACCAGGGCTCGCTCCTCTCCCGCACCGAGCTTGGAATCATCCAGCCGGTACGCGACGAGTGGGTGGTGGGAAAAGCCCTCTTCGCCATTCCTCTCCTCGGGTATATCCCTCTCAATATCATCCCGGTGGCAATCATCCTGATCGTGCTGATGCTGGTCTGGGAGCTGTACCAGAAACGGAAGAGCACCACCAGGAAGAAGGCGAGCGGCAGAAAACGTTCCGGCAAAAAGTAGGACGCCACGGATGACCATGATGCAGTTGCTGGACGATGTCATGGAAGGCTACCGGCTGTCCGAGAAAGAGGCGGTCGGGCTCCTCCATGCCCGGGACCGTTCACTGTTCGGGATTGTCGCCGCAGCGGACAGGATCCGGGAAGCGAGAGCCGGGCCCGTAGTCACCTATGTACGCAACCAGAATATCCATATCACCAATATCTGCAAAAACCTGTGCGGGTTCTGCGGGTTCGGGCGAAGGGCAGGGGACGAAGGCGCTTTCTGCGATGATCGTGAAACTGTTGTAAAGAAGGTGGAGCTGGCCCTGGAACGCAGGGTGACCGAGATCTGCCTCCTCTCCGGCGTACATCCTGATTTCACCGCCGAGACCTACATCGAGCTCGTCGCATCGGTGCGGGAAGCGGCTCCGGACGTCCATATTCACGCCTTCAGTCCCGATGAAGTGATGCATGCGGCATGCCAGAGCGGCATGTCAACCGGTGAGGTTCTCACCCATATGAAGCGGGCAGGACTCTCATCGCTCCAGGGAACCGCAGCAGAAATCCTGGTTGACGAGGTGAGGCGAATCATCTGCCCGCGCAAAATCGACACCGCCACCTGGATCGGGATCATCAGGGAAGCTCACCGGAATGGGATCCCCACCACCGCAACCATCATGTACGGGACCTGTGAACGACCGGAAGACCGGATCCGTCACCTGGCCATCCTGCGGGAGATTCAGGACGATACAGGGGGCTTCACGGAACTGGTTCCCCTGTCCTACGTGCATCCGAATACACTGCTGTTCCAGCGCGGTCTGGCAGGGCCCGGGGCGACAGGAAGGGAAGATCTCCTCATGATAGCCGTCTCCCGGCTGTTTCTCGACAATTTCAGGAATATCCAGGTATCCTGGGGAAAACTGGGAGTCAAACTGTCGCAGACTGCGCTGCTCTCGGGCGCAAACGATCTCGCAGGAACCATGTTCTCCGATGATGTCTCCGGGGATGCCGGTGCATCCGGCGCAGACTTTTTCGATCCGGTCCTGATGGAACGGATCTGCGGGGATATCGGGAGGCCACTCCGGCAGCGGTATACGGATTACACCCTGGTGTGATCCTCACTCCGGGCAGAAATAGAAAATCCCCCGATCTTCACGTCTTTCTTCGATATCGGATCCTGTCTGGATCTCCCGGAGGATCTTCAGGATCTCACGCCGGGACAGGCCGGTTGAGGCTGAGAGATCATCGAGGGTGCAGGGGCGGCGCCGGATCAGCTCGTGCACCAGGTCAATCGCATCAGCCCATTCCCCGGGCATGACGGAGCCGGCTGTGAGTTCATACCGGACCGGTTCCACTGCCTCCACTCCTGAAAGACCGAGTATACCGCGTATTTCATCCAGTTGTTCCGCGGTGGCGGGTTTCACCCAGTCCTCGGTCCCGGGACGGTCGAGCGTATTGAGCTGAACCCTGTCGGGATGAATTCGTTCGATTGCCGCCCGCAGACCGGCCAGCTCATCCGGACTGGTATTGACACCGGGAATAATGAATACCTCGAGCCAGATCTCACCCTCGTAATCGTTCCGGAGGCATTCCAGCCCTTCCACAATCTGCATGGCAGAAATTCCGGGAGCCGGCCGGTGAATCCGGCGGAATGTCTGATCAACAACGGAAGAGAGAGTCGGGAGGATGACATCGGCCGGAAGGAGCTCGCGACGGACGTCGGGCCGGTGGAGCAGACTGCCGTTGGTCAGCACGGCGATACGATAGGCGGGATAGGTGCCTTTTATGAAGCGGATGACCTCTCCGATAGAGGATGAGAGGGTCGGCTCCCCCGAACCAGAGAATGTCAGGAAGTCGAGCTCCGGCGAACGCGAGAGATAGTCCCGGAGTTCGCTGAGCACCTCACGGATCGGAAAAAACTCCCGTCTCTCCAGAATCTCGACCGTTGTAGGACCGCATTCACAGTAGACACAGTCGTAGCTGCAGGTCTTGAATGGAACAAGATCGATGCCGAGCGATCGGCCAAGCCGGCGTGAGTGGACCGGGCCGAAGAGGTGGGAGTACTGCATGATAGCAAGGATGGTCCGGAGCCGGATTAAAACATTGGATAGCGCCTACGAGAGCAGGTCGAGTGCATCCTTTCCGCTCATACCCGTCTCTACGCCGTATCGTTCGGCAGATGGATTCACTTCACGGACACTGCCCGAGAGCAGATCATCAAGCGTCTCGATGGCAGGACCCGTCCGGGGACTGACCCGGGCGGCGGGATAGCCGAATTTTTCGAGAGCCTGAACATCAAAGGCCCCGCAACCCACCATGCCGTGTGCGGCGATCACAAAGACGAGGCTGACCTGACCGAGCGGGACCACATAGCCCGAACCTGCACTGTTGCGGAGGGGTATCATCTGTTCCTGCATGGTTCCGGGTACGGTTCTGGCGGCATTAAATGACACGGTCGTATGCTTTAAGATGATACGGCACCACCCTTCCAGTACCACCATGTCACACGGTAGCACAGACGCCCCCCGGGATCGCGAGAACGGGGAACTCGGA
>JAAEET010000074.1 GCA_013415565.1 Methanomicrobiales archaeon | reverse complement strand
CACATATCTCCACTGCCACCCACCACCGCATGTTCGAGGAGGATATAAGGTGCACCGTCACTGACCGGGACGCTCTGTCCTCCCTTGCCACAGTACCCCTGGTGCATCTTCACCTCGTTTCCACAGAGTCTGATAGAGAAGAGGGTCTTCAGGATCTCCCCGGAGAGCGAGACATCCCGCACCATGGTCGTGCATTCACCATGCTGAACAAGATACCCGTATTCGGCGTTGAACTGAAACACACCTCTCCCGGGATCGACCTGGCCTCCCCGGGATCCCTTCAGGAGAATACCGTTCCTGCATTCTGCGATGATCTCATCTCTGGTGCTCTCTCCCGCATCGATGAACGTGTTGCTCATCCGGACCAGCGGGGGCTCACCGGCCATTGCCCGGGCATGACCTGCTCGGCCGTTCCCCACCGCTGCAAGCGTCTCCCGCGAATGGAGGTAATTGGCGAGTACTCCCCTGCTGATGATCTCGGTGCGTCCGGTTGCCGAACCTTCGGCATCGAACGGCTCAAACCCGAACTCGGGGAGAGAGGGGTCGTCAATGATGGTCACCACCCCGCTCCCGATCTGCTCACCGATCCTTCCGGCAAGGACCGAATTGCCTTCCTGGATGAGGTCCGCCTCGCTCGCATGACCCACCGCTTCATGGGCAAATACCCCTGCAAGCTCCGGGTCAAGCACTGCCCGCATGGCCCCGCCCCGGGCCGGCCGGGCATCGAGCAGTGAGATCGCCCGTTGTGCAGCTTCCCGGGCGAGATCCTGCTGGTGGCGGATGTTCAGACCTTTGATGGTGTGCCTCCGTTCGTATCCCATCTGGAGGGAACCGTTCCGGGCCGCCACAGCCATGATACCAAAACCACTCCGGCAAATCTCGTAGTGGTTCTCATAGCCGGTGCTGTCCTGGAACCCGACTTCCTCAGACCGTTCGATATAGTTTACCCGGGTGTTCATGATCCCGGGAAGTCGTGCCGACTGCTCGAGGTCGAGGAGGATTGCAGTCTTCTCCCCGAGACTGATATCGCGGGGGTCCTCATCCATGGGCGGCACGTCACGGCTCCCCCGGTCCGGCCCGGCAAGGGAGATATCCTCGTTGCAGATGCTGGCCAGGGACGCTGCACGCGAGACCAGGGACTCGATATCGCTTCTCCCCTTTTCCTGGAAATTGTCTACGGTCAGGATGCCCCATCCGTTGCGGGAGAGTGCCCGGATCACGGCATGGTCGAAAAATGAACTGGCGGCCGATTCGCACACTCCGTTATCGATGTCGATGTGGGTGGCTTCGCCCTGCACGTGGCGGATATCGTAGTACCGGACCCCGGGCATGGTATCAGACTGCGGAGGGGGAGAACCCGGAGCCTTCGATAAGTTTTCCGGAAGTGGATATCGCCACCCTGCGAAGCTTGTTCAGGAAGCCTTCGCGGTTCTCGGGCACCAGGGCGATCTTGAGCACGTCTTCAATATTGTCAACGGGTATAACGGTCACCAGATCTCTGTACCGCTCCTCTATCAGGACGTCTTCGAGATTGGCTGCGGGAATCAGCACGTTGGTGATGCCGGCCTTTGCAGCTGCCTCGATCTTGTAGGTGACCCCCCCGACCGGGAGCACGTCGCCCCTGACCGACAGCGAGCCGGTCATGGCGACATCCTGCCTGACCGGGATTGACTCAATCGCGCTGATGACTGCGGTCGCCACGCTGATCGAAGCCGAATCTCCTTCTACCCCGCCGTAGGTTCCGATGAACTGGATGTGGACATCCATATTCCTGATGTCTTTGCCGGTGAACTTCTTCAGGATCGCGGAGACGTTCTTGATCGACTCCTGGGCGATCTCCTTCAGCATACCGGTGGCGATCACCGTGCCGCTCGCCCCCTGTGCCGTGGTTACCTCGGCCATGATAGGGAGCACGGATCCGGAATCACTGCCCATGACGGCAAGACCGTTGACCCTTCCCACGCGGGTCCCCTCGACCACGGTCAGCTCGTATTCGCGGCTTCGGCCGATGTACTCATCAGAGACCTGGTCCTCGATCGACCGGGCGGTCTTCTTTGCCGCGATCACGTGTTCTGCGGTGGTGACATCCGATCCCTGCTGGCGTGCCAGGTCACCGGCAACCCGGATCAGCCCGCCCATATCCCTGAGTTTGAGCGTCAGGTGACCTTTTCTGTTGGACCTCCGCCGTGCTTCCCGGATGATCTCCTCCATGGCAGACCGATCGAAGTGGGGAATTTTTCCGTCGTTCTTGATTTCCTGGGCGATGAACCTGATGTACTTCTCACGGTTCTCGGGGGTATCGGGCATACTCTCGCTCATGTATACTTCATAGCCGTAACCACGGATACGGGAGCGGAGTGCGGGGTGCATCCCCTGGATGGCGTCAAGGTTCCCGGCAGCGATCATGATGAATTTGGTGGGGACCGGTTCGGTCCGCACCATCGCCCCGCTGGAACGCTCACTCTGGCCGGTGATAGGGAACTCGCCCTCCTGGAGTGCGGTAAGCAGGTTCTGCTGGGAGTGGGGGGTCAGGGTGTTGATCTCATCGATGAACAGCACTCCTTTGTGGGCCCGGTGAATCGCCCCGGCCTCAACCCGGTCATGACTCGGTGTCTCGAGCCCGCCGCTCTGGAAGGGATCATGGCGGACATCTCCCAGGAGTGCGCCGGCATGCGAACCGGTGGCATCGATGAACGGGGCTGTGGCGGTGGCATCATTGGTCACCAGGAGCTTTGGAACCATGGTCTCCTCACGGGGGGTTGCGTACCGCATAGCCATAAAGACGAACGCCGCGGCAATGATACCCATCAGCCACTGGTAGGTGATGAACGAGTAGCCGACGATGGCGAAAATCAGGAGCATCAGCAGGGTATTCCGGAGCTGAATCTTCTTCCTCGCCTCGGCCTTGTGAGCGGTCACGATCTGCTTGCCCCGTCCTGCCGGAACCGTCCTCACGATAGGGTTATTGGGATCATCCGAGTTCGGGTAAACCAGGATATCCTGCATGTCCTCTTTCGGCAGCAGCTCGGCCATCGCCTTGGCAAGCATGGACTTACCGGTTCCCGGGCTCCCGATCATCATCACGTGCCGTCTCTGGATGGCGGCCTTCCTGATGACCTCGACGGCATGCTCCTGCCCGATTACCTGGTCGATGAGTTTCTGGGGGACCTCAATCTCGGACGAGATCTCCTCAGGAATATCCAGGGAAAAAACCTCTTCCTGGCTCTCATGACCCGATTCTACGTGTTCCATGCTCGGATTTACCTCACGAAAAGATATACGGTAATATAAATTATGCATGGTAGTTTAAGTACTTTCAGCATGAGGTAGGATGGGATGAAGGTTATCAGTACCGAATACTCGCAAATCCTGGCTGCACGTATCGCCTGTGAGGG
>JAAEET010000002.1 GCA_013415565.1 Methanomicrobiales archaeon | reverse complement strand
GTCCGGTAATCCCACTCCTTTTTTCTAATCAAAAACCCCTCCGCTCCTGAAACTGGAATAGGCAGAAAATCTTTATAATGGCATATGCAACCAGTATACCAGGGAAATACCATGATTCAGAGAAGTCTTGTCCCCGTCTTCCTGGCGGCGCTCCTGGTAATCTCAATGGTGTCGGTGATTCCCGCGTTCTGCAACCGGATCGAGGCCGGAAGCACCATCGAACTCACGTCCGGAAGTGCAACAACCTCCTCTCTTGACCGTTTCATCTACGGCGGAGGATTTGACCCCGTTGAGATGGAATACCTCCTGAATGTCCGGGGAATCAGCACCACTACCCCGGCCCAGGGCTCGGTCTCCGCATACATCGACGGACTGGTTCAGGAAGGCAGCCCTGAGGGAACCGGAGTCTCAGAAATCCTCAAATTCTATGAACGTTCAACCGCAAGCGGCTTGATCACCAGCTTCCAGAAGTCTATGCATTACAGTTCAGCCATATCACTGGCCTGATATCTCTTTTCATCCATAGTTCCAGTATTCTGAGGGAACTGCCACAGAGCCCCTGCACGATACCCGCTTTCACCCAACAGAGTGACTTTATAGTACCGAAAGTAACCTTAATCCCATGAAATTATTCCCGTATATAGCCATAATCCTCATAATATCCGGTATTTTACTGGGTGGCTGTATAACCGATCGGGAAGTGAACCAGACTCCGGACCCGGAAGCGGATCTCCGGGTTTCCCTGAAGGAATATTCTGCGATTGTTGAACAGGATCCGGGGAATATTACGGCCTGGGTGAAGAAGGGAACCCTCCACCAGCGGTTGGGAGAATATGATCAGGCGGATGCAGCGTATGATCAGGCTCTCGATCTCGATCCCGGTATCGCTATTGTATGGGGGTACAAAGGGAATATCCGGCATATCCAGGGGAATGTATCGGAAGCGCTCGTGATGTACGAGACCGGCCTTAAGATCGATCCATCAGTCCCCATGCTCTGGGGATACCGGGGCCAGGCCCTCGTCGCCCTCGGATACTATGATGAAGCCCTGACCTCCTATAACCGGGCACTGGCGCTCGACCCTTCGCGGTCCATCACGGCAAAAGACAAGGGTGACCTTTTGAGGGCTCTTGGCAGGTATGGTGAAGCATTACAGGCGTATACCATGGCGCTTGCCGCCGATCCCTCCAATCGTGAGGCTGCCTACGGGAAAGCAGATATGGAGCGGCTGACCGGGAGGTATTCCGACGCTATAGCCGGTTACGATTCTATTCTCGCATCATATCCCGATGACACCAGATCTCTTGCGGGCAAAGCGGAAGCGCTCTCCGGTTCCGGGAATTTCAGTGCAGCAGTCGCTGCCTACGACCGGCTGATTGAACTCAACCCGGAGGAGGCGAAGTACTGGGCATACCGGGCATATGCCCTGAATGCCCGGGGTAGTTTTAAAGAGGGTCTCGCATCTGCGGAAATGGCGATTCAAATCGATCCTGAACAGGAAGTTGCATGGAACAACAAGGGTTCTGCACTTACCTCGCTCGGACGGACCGATGAGGCGCTCGAAGCGTACGATGAGGCTATCCGGATCAACCCGGGCAATGCGATCGCCTGGAGCAACAAAGGATACGTGCTTGCTTCCACCGGGAAGTACGAGGAGGCTGTTGCTGCGTACGACCAGGCCATTGCCCTCTCGCCCAAACTCTCCGGCACCTGGGCATACCGGGCAGCCGCCCTCTATGAGCTGGGGAAGTATGAGGACGCCATCAGTTCTGCCGACCGTGAGCTCGCCCAAAACCCGGACGAGGTCCAGGCACTCACAATCAAAGGTGATGCCTATGTCGCCCTGAAGCAGTACGGGAAAGCAGCACTCGTCTATCAGACTGTGACCGAAATCAGCCCCGGCTCCAGCACCGCCTGGTTCAACCTCGGGTACGCCCGCCACAACAACAAGGACTACGAGGGGGCCATCGCAGCATACCGGAAATCTCTTGATCTCGATCCTGAGAACGCCCTTGCCTGGATGTACCAGGTCTCGGCCATGATCAGTATCGGACAGGGGGGGGAGGCTGTCCACACCTATGACAAGGAACTTCTCGTCAATCCCAACAACACCGTCGCCCTGATGAACAAGGGCTATGCCCTTCACCAGATGAAACAGTACGAGGACGCGATCGCAGTCTTTGATAGAGTACTTGCTATCGAACCGGACAACACGGCGGCGCTCCTGAACAGGGGTTACGAGCAGATAGCAGTCGGCAACTTCATCGGTGCCATCGGTTCCTATGACCAGGTGCTGACCCTTGATCCCGCGAACATGGAAGCCCTCATCTATAAGGGTGTGGCCCTGTACCGGATGGGCCGGTACCAGGAAGCCCTGGTCGTCACCGAAGAGGCCCTCGCAATTTCGCCGGACAACGCCCTTGCCTGGACCAACAAGGGTTACATACTGGCAAAAATCGGGAAAATTGATGATGCCGTCAAAGCCTTTGATAAGGCTCTCGATCTCGATCCCTCTTCACGGGAGGCACAGCAGGGGCGGACAGAGGCGATCAGGGTGAAGTGGCCGAATTATCGGGGATACTAGGATCGGGTCCGCCCGACTGATCGGATCATCTCTACCGGCGATGACCCGGATATCCTGAATCACTTACCATTTTCTGTTCTTCTCCGGTATGCACCTTCGATAGACAGCCCGCACATCATTCAGAAAACCGGCTGTCATGTTCCAGCGCTCCGGCCGCATGTCAAGCATACTGCTGAGGACCCGATTACGTCAGAGAATACTCCCCTGGCCTGCCGTATGAGGCAGGGTTCCGGCACAGATATCCTGATCACTTCGTTGCCCGCGTCTGGGATGTGGTTATCCGATCATGGACCGGTAGTATCCGGATGGGGGGGCGGGTGCAATGGAAGCCGAAACCCGGCAGGAATGTGCCGGATTCGATGATTTCTGGAAAAGAATGGGGTATGTGGATTTTTGGGGATTTAAAAAATGAGTGAGTCTGGGGGTATTCATCAGGACGAATATCCGGTCCGCATCGCGATCTCAACCAGGCCGTCGACGGTGACCGATTCCTCGTAGCTCATATCGGTCGTCTTATTGGTCTCGTTGCCGGCACCCTCCTGGATGACTGCATCGACGTAGACGGTCGCTGTTCCGACCGCGGTGTCATTATCGGTCTGGCCGCTTCCATCAACATCGACCGAGTACTCGACCGACACGCCTTCATCGACATCGTCGGAAACCGTGCGGGCAGAACTCTCGGAATCAACCGAGCCTTCCTTCAGGTCGACTTCGCTGCCGGTGATCACCCGGACGTTCGTGGCCGGGAGGATATCGGTCGAGTCGGTTCCCCACGGGCAGCATCCCGATTCTTCTGTTGAAGCCGTGGCAGCCTCATCGATCATCACCGCTTCGGTCGAATACATCCGGCCGACACCGTCACCATCTCCTTCATTGGTGTAGTCGATGCTCCGCTCGGTCTCGAGGTTGTTGGACGGCTGGGTCTGGGACCCGGTATCTACATAGATGTTCTTGTTGTACTCGATGGACCCGCTGGTCGCATAGGTATCCTCATAGTAGCCGATGGTTGCCTCCCCTTCTCCCGGTCCAAGCGGGGGGTTGTCATCGAGGTTCCCGTTTCCCTGTGTGAACGTGAGGTCGGTGTGGGAGGTGAGGGAACCGATACTTGTCGCCGAAATCTCCACGTAGAGATTGGCAGTTTCATTGCTTGGCGGAACAGGGCGTGCAGCACTCCCTGCACCGGCCATTGCCATCACAAGTACGGTGACAGCAAGTAGAATAGTGAATGTTCTGGTCTTCATTTCGCCACCTTGATTATTTCCAACAAGGATTTAACAATTCATAGTATAAATAGTTTATCCGCCCCTTTTACGGTTTTAGGGTCGCAGAATGGGGCATTACCCCAATTGCCCGTGATATGATGAGTTCAGTATCTGCTATGAATCAGGAGTCAGAAAAACGATAAAAGAAGATATTAACAAAAGAATCCGGAATCGAAATGGGCGGAATACCGGAAGTTATTGATGATACCGCTTGCAGTTACCGACTCCGAAAACCTCAATAATGTGGTCTGGTCCTGGGCAAACGCATTGCTGTATGCACTGACCGATCCCTGGGATCCGGTGCCGGTATAGGTGATACTGCCTGATTGTATGAGGTTCATGATGTCGGACTGTGTGGAACTCTGATACGATGACAATCGTGACAGGAGGCTGTCAGTGACAATTGGTCCTGTCGTTATCGGGTTGACTTTGATGTCGTAGGCTGAGACCGGCCCGATGACTGCCACCATTACCACCAGAATGATGGATAAAAGGATGAGGCGTCTCATATTCAAACATTCCTCCTTTCGCACACTACAGGTCGTTTTCATAGGGATAAAAACTTTCTCAGCCGCCCGGTTGCGTGATTGAACTTCCGGGTTTGGTTCAAACCCTCCACTGGTGACGGTACCCGCGGTCCGGTGCGACCTCTCCATCCACAAGGATAGTGTGCTCTTCGATAACCCTGCCAATCACCACGACATCCAAACCAGGGAGCGGGAGAGTTTCCGGGGGGGTGGTAAAAAGCAACTCGAAATCCCCGCCCCCGAACAGCGAATACTCCCTGCTCGCGGCGGGACTGACCCCGCCGATACGGGGAAGCCGTGAGGATTCGATGGAAAAACCGCATTCGTTTGCATCGAGCATGTCGTACAATGATGCGACCAGTCCGTCGCTGATGTCCATCATCGCCGTGACCCCGGCCTGTTTGAGATTCTGGCCTTCTTCGGATCTCGGCACCGGTTCGAACAGGAACTTTTCATACTGGCGGTACCCGTCAAGGGCTGCCTGTGCCCGGCCAAGGATATTCGTAATTCCAATGAGATCCCCGGGCTCCGCCCCCGATCTCCGCACCACCCGGTCTGCAAAGCCGACTCCCGAACTCACCATGGTCAGTTCGCGGTGGGAGTCGAGGTCCCCCCCGGCAAGTATGGCTCCGCACCGTTCGCAACACGCCCGGGCTCCTTCCAGAATCTCCCGCAGGCGCCCGCTCAGGTCAAGCCCGACTGCGAGCAGGACGATGGCGGGGCGTGCCCCCATGGCGGCGATATCACTGAGGGTCACCGCAGCGCTCATCCACCCCCTCTGCCAGTCGGTCATACCGGCGGGAAAATCGGTCTCTTCGTGCAGCATGTCGGTGGTAGCGACCACCAGGTCAGCTCCACAGGCAAGAACGGCACAATCATCGAGCGTGTGCTCGTTCCCGACGATCTCTCTCACCAGCTTCTTCAGTTCGCGTTCATCCACCTTTCTTCATCTCCTTGCCCCGTTCGGTCCGGTACTCCCTGAAAATATCCACCAGGAGCTGCTCTTTCTTCTCCCGCCGGTACTCCTTCTGTTCCTCCTCCCACGACCGGATCGCTTCATCCAGCCGGTCGCGATCGGCATAGGCCATGGTTCCTTTCATAACGATCCCTGCCGATTCTGAGTTCACCAGCGGGACATCCGATTCACGGAAGATGGCCGAGAGCTGGGGATCGATCCGGATGGATTCCGGGGTCCTCGCCACCAGGGCATCGATGCCGGTCTGGGCAAGCTCCCGTGCGGCGCTCTTTCCCCAGACATCGATCCTCGGCACGTAGAGGATATCACCTTCACGAATCCCGAGCTCATCGGACAGCGCCTTCACCCCCTCTTTCGTGAGGGATGATAGGATTTTGACCGGGATCATCCGCTCATCGACCGGGACTTCCTCATGGGCGCGTATCTTCTCCATCCGCTTCCGGAGTTTCTGGGTGGTCCGCTCCTCCCTCCGGAGCCTTTTTTTCAGGCTGGTAATAATGGCTTCCCGCTTGACCAGTTCTGCATCCCTCCGCATCTTCTGGTCTTCCCGGGAGCGGATCCGTTTCAGCCGGGACTGGAGCCTGATGACCTCATGATCCTTCTTCCGGACATCTTCCTGGAGTTCCCGTACCACCTCTTTCAGCCGCTTGACCGTGCCGTCAAGGATTCTGATCCGTTCGTCCCGCTTGGCATCGATCTCAATTTTCGGTGCCTCGACCTCCCGGGGTTTCTCCCTCCCCCGGAGATCGGCCAGGACCTGTTCGAGGGGCATTCCCCTGACAATTCCTGCCCTGACCTCATCGAGATCGTATCCCGGAGGAACTCTCCGCAGGAGGTTCTGGAACTTGTTGCGGTGGCTCCGGAAGGCATCGAGCGCCGCGGCCAGGGCGTCCCGTTCATGATCGTTCTGGTAGGGGAAGGAAGATGTCATCTCGAGTTTGGTCTCCACGCTCATATCCTGCCGGGGGGAATGGCCAATACCATTGAAAGCCCGCCGAATTTTTTCCACAGAGAACGGCATCTCGTGGACATCGGATGCGATGATGAGGGGTTTTCCGACCTTGTAAATAGCCTCGATGACATCGGACATGGACATCTGCCGCGAACTGGTGAGGTAGAGGAGGTTGCCGTCGAGGTCGAGGGCCGCTATCGCGGTCGTTGTCCCGGGGTCGATTCCCACGATCAGGTACCGCGGTTTGCCGGAGAGCGGACGGAACTTGATTCGCTCGAGGCGTCTGCCGCTGATGCGTACCTGGACATCTGCCCCGCGGTAGGTGCTGACCGGGATCTGGTCACGGGGGGCATAAACTTCGAAGGAGACCCGGCTGTTGCCGCCGAACGCACGCGTCTCCTTTTTCTGGTAGCGCAGACCTGCAGCAACGAGAGCCATCTCGATCTCACGTGCCTTCTGCTGCACCGCGCCGTGGATCTTCCTGACATACCGGTTCTGGCTCCATCCACCTTTCCCGGGGGACCGGTGCCGGCTCACAACAATCTCGCTTGTGTTTTCGAAGGCAAGCACCTCCGCACCCGCTCCGAGCGTTGCCACGCGGGCGATGGTCCGTGCCTCGTCAAACGGATTGAACCGGTCAAAGCTGATATTGAACCTGCTCGCCACCTTCCCGAGCGTCTCCTTCCGCTCCCCCCCGGTTACCTGGACCAGTCGCACCGCCGGCGGCAGTGCCTGCAGAAAGGTATACAGGTCATGCTGATCGGCGGCGATCTCCTGGATACTGTCGACAGCGAGGATGTCAGGCCGTTCGTCATTGAGGATCCTGAAGAGGCGGAATCCCGTCACCTCGGACTCTGCCACGATTTCTCCGTCCGCCATCTTCACCAGGGCATACATCGGGCGGCGTGAACGTGAACGCACCGAGCCCCGAATGATATCGATACCGTAGACCCTCATCCCGTAACCTCACCATGGGCTTCCTCGGCCGTAACCTCGATACCATAGCGACGGGAGAAATAGCGGGTGATGTTCCCGAGATCACGCACGAGGAGTTCTGCCGCATTGGGATGATCGGTGCCGACCCACTGCGGCCAGTCGATCAGGTAGATTTGGGATCCGTCATGCATCACGTTGAACTCGGAGAGATCGGCATGGATGATCCCGCTCCCGTATGCACGGCGGACATTTTCGAGAATCTCCGCGAGGACTTCGCGGGGAGACTCAAGCGTGCACCGGTTGAGGGTGGCTCCGGGAACAAACTCCATAACCACGGTATGGCGGTTGATATCGACGGGGAGCGGAACGCTGACGGCGGGATGGAGCGTCCGGAGCGCTTCAAATTCCCGTTCGGCCGAGAGGCGGGAGGCGAAGATCCAGGGGCAGTGCCCCTCCTCGGGCATGTATTCCCGGGTGACCCGGGCAGACTGGAACGATCGCTGGCCGACATGATGAAATTTGAGCGCGAGCTCGGAGAGGCCGAGACCTTCGTAGACCACGGCCTCCTTGCCTTCCCCGATGAGGGGGCCGAGGGCCCTGACCGTTCCCTTCTTCGTGAGGGAGATGAGGGCCAGGGCGTCGTAGCCGGTGAAGACCAGGGAGTATCCTTCGTAGGGAACGGCATCGAACCTGACCAGTCCCATCGCCATCAGGCGGCCGAGCCGGTAGGAGACCTCCGATTCTGAGAGCCCGATTGTTCTCCTGAGAATATCGAGCGGAACCCACCGATACCGCCGCATCAGGCGCTCCAGGATCATCAGGATGCGGATCTCATACCGGTGGAGCTCGCGGATGTGGTCGGCTGAAATTCCCATATATTCTACACAATTTTATCTATACGGGAAATAAAGGTTGATCTGGTTGCCAGAAATCCCCTGCAGCAAGTGCCGGCGTCCGGCCATCATCTTCCAGCGCTACTCCGGCCTCCATCTCTGCAGGTCACACTTTGTTGCCGATTTTGAATCAAAGGCCAAACGGGCGATCCGGCAGCACCGATGGATCACCCCCGGCGACCGGATCGGGGTTGCCATGAGCGGTGGAAAAGACAGCAGCGCTCTCCTCCACTTTCTTGTCAAACTTCTTGGGAAGCGGCACGATATCAGCCTGGTTGCATTCACCATCGATGAGGGGATACAAGGATACCGGGATTGTATGGTTGCCCGGCGCATTGCCGAAGGACTCGGGGTGGAGCATATCCCCGCCTCGTTTGAGGATTATTTCGGGATCACTGTCGATCAGATTGTCGGGAAGAAGGGAGACCGGCTCTCCTGCTCGTACTGCGGTGTACTGAGGCGGCAGCTCCTGAACAGGGTCGCAAAACAGCATGGGATCACCCGTCTTGCGCTCGGGTTCAATCTCGATGATGAAGCGCAGAGCGTGCTGATGAACGTCCTGCGCGGCGACGCCGACCGGCTCCTCCGCCCGTCCGGCGCTGCGGAAGGCCTGGTTCCAAGGATAAAACCGTTCATGTACATCCCGGAACGGGAGGTGGCGCTCTACGCTCTGCTCCACATCGAGGGATTCGAGATCGGACGCTGCCCGTACTCCCACAATGCCCTCCGGGCCGATGTCAGGAATCTCCTCAACGATTATGCGTGGCGTCACCCGGCCACCCGCTACTCGCTGGTCAACCTCGGCGAACGCTTATCGGGAATCGGGGGAGACGTGCCCGCAGCCGCGATCTGTGAGAGCTGCGGTGAGCCGTTCATCGGCGAATGCAGGACCTGCAGGATGCTCTCGGAGGTGCTGGATGATCTCTGCTAGGGGGGGCCTCTTCTGGCGGATATTCCATGTATCCCGGCGGGCGAAGATCGTTTCTTATTTCCTCCTCTTCACCGCCCAGATCGTGGCCTATACCGCGGTTTTTCACTACGCATATCCCATTCTCGAGAAAAAACCCATCAGCTGGCCCACATCCCTCCTCTTTGTTCTCGAGACGGTAACCACGCTCGGATACGGAGAGCTCCTGCCGTTTGAAAACGAGATCACCATCCTCATCACCATCGGGATGCTGATTACCGGGATTATCCTCATCTTCATGATCATTCCCTTGCTCCTCGTGCCGTATCTGAGCTCTCTCTTCCAGCGTGCGCCCCCCCGAAAACCGCCCCACACGCTCACCGGACACGTGATCATCGTGGGATACGGCGAACTGACCCGGTCGCTCATCGAGTGTCTCTCGGTCTCGCGGCTCCCGCTCCTCATCGTTGTGGATGAACCGGAAATTGCCCGTCGTGCCGCACAGGAGATCGGGACCGAGGCCTACGTCATCTGGGGGGACTACAGTGAGCCTTCGCTCTGGTACGATGCCGGTGTCAGGGACGCCTACACCACCATCATCTGCGAGGAAGAACGGACATCAGCGGCAATCATTCTCGGGATACGGGCATCCGCTACAGGGAAGATCATCACCGTGGTCGACAAGCTCTCCCTTGACCGCTACCTCCGGTATGCCGGTGCTGATTACGTGCTCTCGGCAAAACACGTGACCGGCCAGATCCTCGCCCGCCATGCGGCGCTCACCACGCATATCGATACCATTGTTGAAGAGACCCTCATGGACCGGTTCCCGGGAGAACTTCCCCCCGATGCCGCAACCAAGCTCCGGATTATCAACATCCCGATCGTCGAGGGCTCGCGGGCGGCGGGAAAAAACCTCGGCGACCTTGACCTGCCCGGGACCTACGGGTTCTCCACCCTGATGATCTCGCGGGGCGGGCACTTCCGGCTCTATCCCACGGGCGAGGAGATCCTCGATACCAGCACCATGCTGTTCCTGATCGGCCAGGTCAGCCGCATCGAAGACCTGGTCACCCGGGAGTTTATGCCGAAAGGTGACGGGCAGGAGCTCGCCATTATCGGAGGTTTCGGAGATGTGGGACTCTCGGCATACCGTGAGCTGACCAACCTTGGCATCGAGTGTGTTGCCATCGATCAGAAGGCGCATGATATCACCCAGGTGCTCGGGAATGCCGAGGACGAGGCAGCGCTCCGCGAGGCGCATATCGAAGATGCCAAGTTCTTCATCATCGCACTCAACGATGACGACCTCAATATATTCACCACCCTGATCGCCCGCGACCTCAATCCCGGTCTCCGTATTCTTGCAAGGGCCAATGAACCTGCGTCGGTGCCAAAACTCTATCGTGCCGGTGCCGACTACGTCGCCCTCCTCCCCTCCATCGGGGGTCAGGTTATCGGCGGGGTGGTTCTTTCGGACATCGTCTATGTCATTCTGAACCTGCCGAACGCCCAGAAGGTGGTGCGGAAGAAGGTTGAAATGAGTATCTCGCGCAGTGTCGGGTGGGTTGAGAAGCAATCCGGCGTGCGGATTGCGGGAATAGAAGGGATATCCCGGTCGGTGGTCAGCCCGGAGAAGGACGAACTGCTGGTCGAGGGTGATTCCCTGATCGCGATCGGATATGCCGCTGATCTCAAAAGATTAATCGATATCGTGTGAGAGTTGTATGATGGACGGGAACCGGGGCTGTGCCATGGGCCGGATCGAGCAGATGATCCGGTACACGGTCTGGAGCAGCGGGCATGAACGGATCGTGATTGGACTATCCGGCGGTATCGATTCGGCGGTAGCAGCAGCCTTCTGCTGTCGTGCCATTGGAGGCGGACGGGTGCTCGGCCTCACCCTGCCCTCCGCGGTGACCCTGCAAGAAGATATTGCCGATGCGGCCCTGCTCTGCCGCGAACTCGGGATGGATCACCAGGTCATATCCATCGAGCCGATCCTCGATGCTTACCGGTCGCTGCCCGGTTTCACCGCGTCACCCTACCTGCTCGGGAACCTCATGGCGAGGACCCGCATGGCAGTCCTCTACTACCATGCAAACCGGGACGGAAGGCTGGTCTGCGGAACCTCGAACAGGACCGAGTATCTGCTCGGTTACTGCACGAAATTCGGGGATAATGCCGCCGACATCCAGCCCATCCTCCACCTGTACAAGACAGAAGTCATCGAGTACGCCATCGACCTGGGCATACCGGAACCGATCATCAGAAAACCTCCCTCCGCCGGACTCTGGACCGGACAGCAGGACGAGCAGGAGATCGGACTTACCTATCCCGAGATCGACGCCGCACTCCGGTCACTCTCGCAGAACGGGTGGAAGAGCACCACACCGGTCGAAGAGAAAGTTCTCTCCCTGGTACGGGCGAGCGAGCACAAACGTCTTCCCGCACCTACACTCTTTGGTACGGAGTGAATATACTGTTCTCTTTTTCCGGAACGTTCAGAAACGCGAGCTGATCGCTTCCCACCAGATCGTACAGTCCCCCCTCCGCAAAGGGCAGCCGGGGCCTGATCTGTGAGGCACGGATACTGCGGGGCAGGGGGAGATCGGGATATGCAGGGTTCTTCACAACCTTCCCCCCGGAAAGCTCGTAGTAGGCACCACCCCGCAGCCGTTCGTACTCATCGTATTCGCTTGAAAATGCTGATGAAACAAGGTTTGCCATGACCAGGTCCGATCTCCCGGCATTGATGGTAACATGACCGTATCCCGGGGGGACCACCACCAGATCCCCGACACCCGCGGCCACCACGATAATGTCGGAAAGGTCTCTCTTCTGGAGGAGGTAATGGGCGCTCCCCTCAAGGACTTCGTAGATTTCAGGATACGGGATGCCTGTTGGGGAGATCGGGTGGTAGTGGCCCTTGGTCTTTGCCAGTTCACCGCAGAGGTCGCGGGGTGAAATGACCGTGATATCATACCGGATATGGTGGTCTGCCAGCCATGTGCGGTCCTGCGGGGCGAGGGCAAGATCGCGGTACATGAAATAGAGCGGTCCTCTCTCACGGCAGGAGGGATCTGCGAGAACCGGCCCCATATCTTCAATGGTCCTGACATCGGGAGAAGGGAGGGGGCCGTTCCAGCACTGCATCAGCTCTTCTTTTTTCTCCCCATGAAATAATAAGCTGCACCGCTTCCGGCAAGAACCAGCACGATGACGGCAATGATCGGGAGAATGGATGAAGCCTGTTCGATGATCACCGGCACCTTCATCGAATCGGATATCTGGCTGTTGTCAAGGGCATCACGGTACCGTATTTCCGAATCGAGTCCATACTCCTTCGGGGTCGCAGAACCATCCACGCTCACTTCGTACCGGGCAATGGCTCTCTCACCGGGGGCGAGATCGCCGAGGTAGGCGGTATCGTCGTTGCTGGTGAAGGGGTCAACCGCACTGATGCGTGCCTGGGCGCTGTATGCCGTTGCCGCTCCGGTATTCTGGTATTCGACCTCGATCACCGTCTTTTCTCCTGCCCGCAGCGGCCCGGGGATACTGGTCACGGCAAATTCGATCTTGCCCTGGACGGGGACTCCGATGGTCACCACATCGGAGGTAACGGTATCGCCGGCATCGTCCTCATACACCAGGAAGACGTCGAGGGGGTAGCTCTGCTCCCCGGCTTCACGGGAAACCGATACCTTGAACCGGGTCTCCACGGTTCCATTGACCGGAAAATCACCGATGAAGACGCTGCTGTCAGTAGGGATCACCGGGCTGTTGCCATTCCGGGAAATTTTGAGAATGGCTGATCCGGCATCGACAAAGCCCGCATTCCGTACCCCGAGGGTGAGGTAGCCTTCATTGCCGGCATTCAGGTGCTCTGCACCGAGATCCGCGATTTCCAGGAACGCTTCGGGCTTGATGACCACCGGGAGCCCGATGGTCTCATTGACCTCCTTATAGGTGTAGATGATGCTGTCCTGGCCGTACTGCTCAGCCTCCCGGAGATACGTGTACTCGAGGGTGAGGGGAAGGATATAGGACCCGGCTTCAGCGTTTGCTTTCACTTTGACCGTGAACGGCACCTGGACATGAGTACCGCCCTTGATGTCCCCGATCATCTGGGGATCTGACTTGATCGTGACCGGGGCATCCCCGGTTCCCAGGCTCACCCGGACCAGTTTCGCTGTATTGGGGAGATCGTCACGGTCGACAATTCCGGACTGGACAAACTTGATATCGATAAGACCCTTGTTCTCGACATTCACCCTGATGGTGGCATCCTCACCAGGTGAGATCTCGTTGCTTCCTGCAATCGAGGCGGTCAGCTCAGGTCCCCCTGACATGTATTTTGTCCCCGCCTGTACCGGGACCATCAATAAACCAATTAAAATAACCAGAATCCCAAAATGAGCGATTTTCATGGTATTTCCTATGTTGTTTTTGTGATAACAACATTTAAGAGTCAACCCTATATATACGTATTCAATGGCGGAACCCGTACCATCCGGAGGATCGATAGCAGAACCGCTCAAATCCCTCGGGCTTACCAAGTATGAAGCCCTGGTATACGTCGCCCTCCTCAAGGCTTCCGGTGCAACGGCCACGGAACTCCACGAGTTGTCGGGAGTGCCCCGCGCATCGGTCTACCCCGTCCTTGAACGTCTCTCCCAGAAACATCTGGTATCGGTGTCGAATACGTCCCCCAAACGGTTCAATCCGGTCAAACCTGATGATGCCATCGACCTGCTGATGCGGTCGATCGAGTCGGATGCCACGCGGGCGAAGACCGAGCTCTCCCGCGTGTATGCACAGGCAGAACGACCGGCACGCGGTGATCAGGAGCTCATCTGGAGCATTCATGGTGACGACCAGATCCGTTCCCGGCTCTTCGAACTCCTCCGGGGTGCCCGGAGCAGCGTCCAGATCATCTTCTACTGGGACCACCTGAAAGAGGAACTGATCACGACCCTGCTGTCCCTGGCAGCTACGGTCCGCGTGGACATCATTACCGACCGGTTCACGACACCGGTTCCCGACCGTATCCATGTCACCGTCAGGACTCCTCCGGAGTCTCACGGGATTGCCACCGGAAAATGTATGGCCGGTGGTGTGGTCATCGTTGATGGAAAACAGGCCATGGTTGTTATGGGATCAAAAGAAGAGGGATTCACGGCGCTCTATTCTGAAGCAAGCGGCTTTATCCGGTTCTTCACCATGTACTGGAACTTCTTCTCCAGCTGGATCAGGACCTAAAAGTCAAGGATCTCGGACATGGTCCCGATCTCGAGCAGCCCTTTGATGGCATGAATCTGGACCGGGATCCCCGCTTCCCTGATCGCTGCCATCGGGTTGGTTCCCCCGAGCGCAACGATGCCCATGTACTGCGGGTTTACCTCGACACCCAGGGCAGGGGTATTCGGGAGCCCCACATCCAGGATTCCGGTGAATGAAGAGCCGATCAGGTCGTCCATGACCTGGCCGATCAGGTGTTCCGCCTCCATATGGCACTCCCTGATATTTGCCAGGATGGTGCCGCTTCCTCTCCTCATCACATCGGTGACCGAGGTTATCTCCTGCGATATCAGCACCTGGAGCGGATCGATGGTGGTATACTCGTACCGGATCAGGTGGGTGAACCGCTTCGGAATGCGGCCTTCAATCTCCACAACGCCTCCCCCGATGGGGTTCAGCGGCACCCCCCGGTTCATCAGGATCCCGTCGAGGGTTGAGCTGCAGACCGTCACAATCCCGGTCATCCCCGCAGGTATCCGGAAATCGCCAATCTCTTCCCCCTGCTCGATGATGCGGATGAGCCCGCTCACGCAGACGCCCGCCTTGAATGCATCCTTGTAGACGGCGATTGCATCCCCGAGATCCTGGCGGGGAATGAGCGAGAGATTGTACACAACCAGGCCCCTGCCCTCCCGGGGGTCATAGGAGACCTGCATCGCGTATTCCTCGATCTTCTGATTCACAAATTTCAGGGGGAGGTTCATTACTCAGACATCGTTCATTGCAATAGAAAAATTGTTCTATATGCCGAAGGAAATGTATGGTTGATGGAAGGAAAGGTGCGGGAAAATGCAGGAAATGCGGTAAGGGCCATTCTGGAGACCGCAGGATTTGAGGTGCAGGAAGTTGACGCTCCCATCGATTTCTCGGCGATGCGCGAGGGGGAGGTTCTCCTCGTCCTCTGCTCCAACGATCCTTCGGAAATCGGGGAGTTTGACAGGACGAAGTACTGTCTGAAAATGGAGAATGAGGAGCTTGACTGCAAGAAGCTCCTCTTCACGCTCGATGAATCGGTCAGGGCCGATCACTGTATCCGCTGGGGGGCCAATGAGTTTGTCCGGTATGCCGGTGAGGCGGCCCTTGCACGGGTGCTCGAGCGGACGCTCTCCCTCTCGTTTGCCGGTGCACGGGAGGAGGCCGGGAAGACCGGAGAGCAGGAAACCGCTCCCCCGTCCCCGTCCGGCATTATCCTTCCCCACCTGCCGATCAAGGTCAGCAGGCAGGCCGCAGAACAGATCGCCGGTATCCAGGGGAGCGTGTCCCTCCGCTTCATGCCCCACTGGTTCTACCAGTACGAGAGTTCCGGCGAACAGGTGTACAAGGATCATCGTATACCGTTCGATTCCCAGGGTTCCGGCGCGATTAATGCCATCAACGGTATGCGGGTCGCGGCAGAAGGTGCCGATGTCACGGAAGACGAGATCCCCGCCGGGTCGGAGGTCGTGAAACCTCATATCCCGAAAGAAGACGCATCCGAACGGATTGCGAAAGAGGTGATCGAGCAGCTGACCCAGAAAGTCCGGATCAAGCAGGTGAAGGGTGATGCCATCTTCTACGAAGAGAAAGTGATCAAGCCGGACCGGAAGAACATCGAGATCGATATCCGCCAGATGTACGTCCCGGTCTGGCAGGTCCGGGGCAAGAAGATCGTGGAGGTGAACGCCTTTTCCGGCGAGATCCTCTCCGAGCCGATGGACGAGGGAGTCGAGATCCTCTGAGGCGGCAGGCGGGAATGATCGTAGTACTCGGCGGGGGACCGGCCGGGAGAATTGCGGCGGTCCATCTTGCACTCAACGGAGAAGAGGTCACCCTGGTCGAGAAGGGTGAGATCGGCGGCCAGTGCCTCCATTACGGCTGCATGATGGTCTGTGCCCTGAACGATGCGGCGCGGGCACGGACTGCGGCCAGGAATCTCCATGATCTCGGCATATTCGCATCGGTGCCGGAAATCAGGTTCACCCCTCTGCTTTCACGGATGAAGGAAGTCCAGGGGAAGATCGCTGGCATCCTCGATAAAGAAACGAGGGAAGCAGGCGTATCTATTATCTATGGACAGGAGGGAAGGCTGGAAAACGGCAGGGCGTTCGTCGGGGAGAATGAGATCCCGGCCGATGCCGTCATCGTTGCAACCGGATCCCGTCCGAATATCCCCGCGGTTCCCGGGGTCGGCCTCCAGGGGGTCATCACCCCCCATACACTCCCGGATATGGGCGAGCTTCCCCGGAATCTGATCATTATCGGCGGGGGAATCATGGCCGCCGAGTTTGCCTACATCTTCCAGGAATTCGGGTCGGAGGTCCAGCTGATCAGCCGCAGCGGATTTCTCAAAACGCTCGATCCCCGGCTGGCAGCCCTTGCCCGGAACGAATTGTCGGGAACGGAGATCCACGAAGATGCCGCACTGATAGGAATCAGGGGGGGAACCCGGGTTGAAGGCGTGGAGATAGAAGGAGAGGACGGCAGAAAAGAAATTTCCTGCGATGCCGTCCTGATCGCGGCAGGCCTGACAGCCCGCTCGGAGATGGTTCAGGGCGTCGATAAGAAGCCGGGTGGCGAGATCATCGTTGACCGGAAGATGAGGACGAGTGCTGCCGGCGTGTATGCCTGCGGGGACGTGACGGGCTCACCCCGGCTCACCCCGGTCGCCAGGGCTGAGGGGATCGTGGCAGCGGAAAATATCCTCGGGCGGGAGCGGGAGATGGATTACTCGGCCATACCGCAGTCAATGAACCTCTTCCAGGAGTACGCGTTCGTCGAAATCGATAATCCCTGCGCCGTATCGGCCATGCTTCCGGGTCCGGCCGGACCGGGGACGTTCTGGTCGGTCCCCTCAGGCAGAACCGGATTTGCCCGGGTCTCCGCGGACCCCGACACCGGGACGCTGTGCGGCATGTACACGGCGGCGCCATCCGGAGGCATCATCGCGGCATACCAGGCTTTCCTGATACGGCAGGGAACCGGGATTGCCGCGTTTGACGACTTCCTCGAGGTTCATCCCATGGCCGACGGGGTGTATCCTCTCATCAAATATCTTGCAGGCAGGTTCCGGAACGAAAAACGCTCCTGAACCTCTGTTCTGCCCGCACCGCACGGTCCCGTTTCCAGTCGCTGGCAATAAAGATAAACCTTAAAAAACGATTTTCCGGCACGATCCGTGCAATTCGAACGGGAAGACTGATAATAAACTGTGCTCTGGATGGGACATGAGACGGACGTTTTGCCGCGCTTTATCCTCCCGTATCATGAATGCCCTTGCGACCGACATCGCACGGGAAACCCATCCGTTTCAGTTCAGACTCCATGAACTCCCGCGCTCCAGGCGTAATACGATAGATAATATAGTAACCCTGCTGTTCTCCATCTATCATTCCGGCTTTCTTCAGGATGGTGAGGTGGTATGAGAGCCTGGAATCGGCCATCTTTACCACCGATTTGATGACACAGACACAGAGCGGCTGGACCATGAGAAGAGACAGGATCTTCAGCCGGACAGGATCGGCACAGGCCTGGTACCATTCCCGCATCCGGAGGAAGAGAACATCGGGCGGGAGCCGTTCGACCAGCCCTTCAACTCCACCACATGAACAGAGAGAGTCAGCAATCTCCCGGGGAATTGAGAGATCCCCGACATCTCTTCGCGCCACCCTTGAACGTGATGCCTGCCTGGCCATTTCAAATAAAAATAAAATATCCCTGATCACCTAATAATTCTTATTGGATCTGCAGGCCATCCATCGGGAGAATTTTTTTTTAGTACCACAAATTTTATGCTGAAAAACATTTCAATTATAATTGAAATATTTTCTTGCCGGGAAGTCCCATCTTGAGGAGAGAATAACGATGCCTCGAAACCGATATCACGCACCGGGTGACCGCCGACCATGACCGATCCCTTCACCGGGGCGTTGCTCTCAGGGGTGACCGCGGTCGTTGACTACCTTGCGGCCCACACCGTCACCTGCCTGGTCCCGGCCTTTTTCATCGCCGGGGCAATCGCTGCGTTCGTGAAGAAAGAGGCAATTCTCAAGTACTTCAGTCCGGACGCGAAAAAATCCGTCTCCTACGGAATCGCCTCCATCTCCGGTATCGTGCTCGCAGTCTGCTCCTGCACCATTCTCCCGATGTTTGCCGGCATCCTGAAAAAGGGAAGCGGGATAGGTCCGGCCACGACCTTCCTCTATGCAGGACCTGCCATCAATATCCTGGCCATAATTTACACCGCCAGCGTGCTGGGATGGGATCTCGGGTTTGCGCGGGCCCTCTTTGCCATCACCATGTCCATCGGCATCGGGTTGATCATGGCGATGCTCTTCCGATCATACGATCAGGAGCTCGGGGCATCGGGCAGGGGATTCGTGCCTGCCGGAGAGGGGGAAACGGTCCGGCCGAGATGGGTCGTGCCCCTATTCTTCGTATTTCTCGTGCTGATCCTGGTGATCGGGGCATCCTCACTGCTGGCATTCTCACTGCGCCTCTCCATCGTGTACATTCTGACGTTGGCGGTTGCCTTCCTGCTCATCTATTACTTCGAGCGGGACGAAGTGACAGAATGGGGATACGAGATCTGGGACCTGGTGAAGAAGATCTTCCCGATACTGGTCGCCGGCACGTTCCTCGTAGGAATCATCGCCTACTTCCTCCCTCCTGAGACATTCCGCCCGTTCTTCGGCGATAACTCGCTGGGAGCCTGTCTTCTGGCATCCATCGTAGGGACCATCCTGTACATGCCCACCCTGCTTGAAGTTCCCATCATCGGCGGAACGTTCGGCTACACCCAGGGGATCATGGCCGGGGGGCCCGCTCTCGCCCTCCTCCTCTCGGGGCCATCGGTCAGCCTTCCCAGCCTCCTCGTGCTGTATCGCATTATGGGAGCAAAAAAGACCGCCGCCTTTGCTTTCCTGGTAATTGCATTTTCAGCAGTCGCTGGCGTACTGTATGGAAACTTCTTCCCGTACCTGGGTCTTCCGGGATGTGGTACAAATGGATGAGAAACCCTGTTGTGCTGCAGATGCGCTCCGGAAAATACGGCGGATTGACGTGGGAGGTGTCGCCGTTGGTATTACCATGCTTGATTCTGTCCTTGCAGAGGTACATGCAATGAACCTCACCGGCGAGAAAGAGATTGGCGACGAACTCGTGAAGAGAGTCAGGATTTATAACTATGTCCCTCCCCGGGCAGAAGAGCACTACCGGGCTGCCCTGGTACGGGAATATGCAACGTCACGAAAACGAGGTGTATGACATGGTGAAAATTGAAGTACTCGGCACCGGCTGTATGAAGTGCAAGCGGCTGATGAAGAACGTTGAGATCGCGGTGAAAGAGCTCGGGATCGATGCGGAGATCCGGAAGGTTGATGATATTACCGAGATCATGGACCGGGGTGTGATGCTCACGCCGGCCCTGGCTGTCAACGGTGAGATGAAGGTTTCCGGACGAGTCGCGGATGTGAAAGAACTAAAAGAGATCCTGAAAGGATAACGTATGGCAACCAAAGCCAAACCTGAGTGTGCCTGCGGCGATACCTCTGCTTTCCGTGGAGGGAAAAAAAGGATTATCTTTCCTTGCGCAGGGACCGCAAACGTAGGCCAGATCTCAAATGCTGCAGCATTCCGGCTTACCGATGAGGGGTACGGCGTTGCCAGCTGTATTGCCCTGCTGGGGGCAGGCGACCCCGTGCTGAAACGGCGCATCGCGGAGGCGGACGAGGTCATCCTCATCGACGGCTGTCCGGCCGCCTGCTGTGCAAGAATTGCGGCTGCCGGGGGTATGCACCCAGCACAACATATTGTCATTACCGACCTTGGGATCGAGAAAACGTATTCCCGTAAATTCACGGAACCTGACGTGGAAGCCGTGGTCTCTGCGGCATGGGAAGGAAGGGGAAGGTAAAATTCCAAATAACGGGGCCTCCTGACATCATGGAAAGGAACGCATTGCCGGATCGTCCGGAAGAAGTGATCCCGGCATGGCCCGGGAACTCTGCCCGGTATCATGGCCGGGACCCGAAACCTGACAGAGGACGGCTTCGGACTGTTATCCCGGGGCTGCCCCGGAACCGGAGAAAATTCGACGCACGTCCGAGTCGAATCAGGTCCGGCGATACAGAAAATGGCCGGGGTATGATCGGTCCCTGTATCCGGCATGCCGATGATGCCGTACACGAAGACCACTGCCACTGCACCCTTTTCTCCCGGCGGACCTGGCAAAAAAGCGGGGAGGACTGAACTGCCATGCCTGGTGAAGTCTGCATTACCAAGGAACCCAAAGGCCTGGGATGGTTCGAGCGCTACCTGACCGTCTGGGTGATTCTCTGTATCGGGATCGGCATCCTGCTCGGGAAGCTGGCCCCTGAACTGGCCCGGTTCCTTGACTCACTCGCCATCTATTCGGGAGATGCTCCGATCATCTCCATACCGATTGCCGTCGCCCTCTTCTTCATGATGTACCCCATCATGGTGAAGATCGACTTCGCAGAGGTTCTGAAGGCCGGAAAAAACATCAAGCCGGTCGCCCTGACCCTGTTCGTCAACTGGGCTGTCAAGCCCTTCACCATGTACGCTATTGCCCTGTTCTTCCTTGGCACCGTGTTCATCGGGTTGATCGGACCCGAGGCCGTAGATTTGGTGAAGATGCCGTTCGGGCTGGACCTCCCTGTCGGCGCAACCTACGGGGACGGTACGGTGGTGATGGTCGATGGGATGAAGATGCTTGAAATCCCGCTCTGGCGAAGCTACCTGGCCGGCTGCATCCTTCTCGGGATAGCTCCCTGCACGGCCATGGTCCTGGTCTGGGGCTACCTCGCAAAAGGAAACGACGGCCACACCCTGGTGATGGTGGCCATCAACTCGCTCGCCATGCTTATCCTCTACGGACCCCTCGGCGGATTCCTCCTCGGTATCGGGCAGCTCCCGGTACCGTGGCAGGCGCTGGCCCTCTCGATTCTCATCTACGTCGCCCTGCCGCTTGCAGCAGGCTACCTTTCCCGCAAGATCATCCTCCGTGTGAAAGGAGAAGCGTGGTTCAACACCCGGTTTGTCCACCTGCTCACCCCGGTTACCATCACCGCCCTCCTCCTCACCCTGATCCTCCTCTTCACGTTCAAAGGGGAAGTCATCCTGTCCCAGCCGCTCACCATCGTCTGGATCGCCATTCCTCTCTTCATTCAGACCACCCTCATCTTCACCCTGGGCTATTTTCTCGCCCGGTTCATCCGGCTCCGCTACGATGACGCTGCACCCTCGGCCATGATCGGGGCCTCGAATCATTTCGAGGTGGCGATCGCCACAGCCACGGTCATCTTCGGCCTGGCTTCCGGAGCGGCACTCGCGACTGTCGTTGGCGTGCTGATCGAAGTCCCGGTCATGCTCATGCTGGTAAAAATCTGCCTGCGGACGCAGGGTTGGTTTACATGAAACACCATCTGATTGTCGAATGGAAACATATCGGAAATGATGTCACCGGCACCTGTGACCGGTGCAGCCTGACTGGCAGCGCCATCAGGGATGTCCTCGAGGAACTGCTGCCATACTTCCGCGAGTCAAACGTGACCGCCCGGTTCAGGGAAACGGTTCTCCCTGATTCCCGGATCGAAGAATCAAACCAGATCCTCATCAACGGTGTTCCCCTTGAAGAGTATGTGGCAGCCACAGTCGTGCAGACACCCTGCTGCTCCTGTGCCTGTATCACCGGCCATGACGAGACCGAATGCCGGGCTATCGAGATAGGGGATGATCGCTATGAAGCGATTCCCGCAGAACTGCTGAAACACGTGATTATCGGAGTTGTTGATGCGATGACGTGTGGGGACGGGGCGTGCAGCTCCGGGTGCGGTTGCGGTATGAACACGGAAAGAGAGTGAGGTGTATGGTGAGCCAGTCATCTGGATTTACCGGCGGGAGGGAGGATGGTGCGCATTCTCCTCCCTGGATGGATGGAAGCGGAAGTCCCCCTGAAGAAACTGGAGGGCTGAACCGCGTGTCCGGCAGCACGGTCTATTCCTTCGACAGGGCAGGAAGGGTGCACCATGGATGATGACGACCCGACGATCCTCCTCCTGACCTGCTCCGGGATCTCCCATACCGGGCACCTCACCACCATGACGGGGAATTCTCTCCGGTGCCGGCATCCGGTCCTGGTCACCCGTCATCTGCAGCTCACCGCCCTGACAAAGCCGCTGGAGGAGGAACTCCGGGACGGCGAATGCCTCATCGCGGTGGACGGGTGCGAGGAGTGCTGTACAAAGAAGAGATTGGACATGATTGGAAAGATCCCCGACGCATACATCGTTGCCACGAGAGAAGGGATCATCAAACGAGGAATGGAGGAGCCTCGTTACGAAGAGATCGAAGGTCTCTCCCGGTTAATTATCAGGAAAATCAGGAGTGACCCAGGAAATGACGAGAGGTGCGGAATATGATGAATGCTCGAAACCTGGTTGTTCCGGCCAGCCTCCTGCTGCTTGCTTTTATCCTGGTACTCGCCGCGGGATGTACAACTCCCGGTGAAACCAGCGGGAATCCCGGGAGCAATCCATCGGGGCCAGTTGAGAAAGTTGAGGTCTTTCACTTCCACCGGACACAGCAATGCTCCTCGTGTATAACGCTCGGGGCATATGCAGAAGAAACGGTGAGCAGGTATTTTACTCCTGAAGTGGCCGCCGGAAGAGTGGTATTTGGCCATGTGAACGTGGACCTCCCTGAAAACAGGCCGCTGGTGGAACAATACGGTCCGACCGGATCCTCCCTCTGGATCGGGGTATACACCGAGGCTGGATTCTTCAAGGAAGAGAATGTCAACGTCTGGTATAAAATCGGGAACAAGGACGAATACATGACCTACCTGAAGGGGGTCATCGGGAAGAGACTGGCAGGTGACTTCTCCTGACAGATTTGATGGCCGGCCTGGAGGCCCTGGGGACCGGCGGAATCCCCCTGGTTGCAGCGTTCTTTATCGGGCTCCTGATGACCTTCTCCCCCTGCCCTCTCGCGACGAACATCACGGCCATTGCCTTCATCTCGAAGAAGCTTGGTGACAGCCGGCACACACTTCTTGTCGGGACACTCTACGCCCTTGGGAGGATGGCCGCCTACATCAGCCTTACTGCCCTGATTGTCTATGCAGGACTGAATATCCAGGCCATCTCGTTTTTCCTCCAGGAATACGGTGAGAAGCTCATCGGGCCGTTCCTTGTCGTCATGGGGATCCTGATGCTCGAGATTGTTGATATTCCACTCCCGGGAGGTCATGGCCGGCTCCAGAACCTCGAACTGTATCTTGGAGATCAAGGATACCTCGGAGGATTCCTCCTGGGGATCGTCTTTGCCCTCGCCCTCTGCCCGTTCTCTGCAGTCCTTTTCTTCGGGATGCTTCTTCCCCTTGCGTTGAAGACCGGGGATGCAATCCTCGTTCCGGCGGTCTTTGCCCTTGCCACGGCACTCCCGGTGATCATCATCTCCCTTGTTCTCGTGCAGGGTGTGAACCGGGTATCGGGGATGATGGCCACGGTGCAGAAGATGGAGAAATGGACAAAATGGGCCGTTGCGTCGGTATTCATCGTTGTTGGCGGCTATTACATCGTTATTGTATACGGGGCGGCGGTTGGATAGCACTCCACAAGAGAGTGATTCGCTGGAGAGCCTTCTGCGATCTACTCGCTTGTGATTCCTACCAGCACATTCCGATGCCGGGGACCGTCAAACTCGCAGAAGTAGAGAGCCTGCCAGGTGCCGAGCGCCAAGCGCCCGTCAATAATCGGTACCATGAGGGAAAATCCCATAAGCGAAGCTTTGATATGGGCGTCGGAATTCCCCTCGGCATGCCGGTAATCTCCCGTCACGGGCACCAGGCGAGCAAGCCCGGCGACGATGTCCCTCGCCACATCCGGGTCCGCATTCTCGTTGATGGTCAGGCCAGCCGTCGTATGTGGCATGTACACGGAGCAGGTACCATTTTTTACGCCCGTTTTCGCCAGCTCGGCTGCAACAATGCTCGTGATGTCAATAAACTGGGTCCTCGAATTCGTCGGGACTTCAACCTTTGTCCACTTCACATGCTCACCTCGTCGTGCCTTTGCAATTACTCTATAAAATTTTACGATGCGGTTGTCTGAAAACCAAACTGTTGATTTATTTAGATTTTTGTAAAAAAGATCCGAACCTTACGTGATAATGCTGCGGGTGGGATCCGAACCCACGATCTCCAGATGTCTCAGATGACGGCGCCCGAATGCACAATAACCCTATGAGTCTGGCGCCCTAACCAGCTAGGCCACCGCAGCGCACAAAAGTGCATAATAAAAACGCTATAAACGAACTTAAAGGTTCTGATGTGCATTCCGCCTATAAAACACGGAAATTCGGAAAAGGTGAGGCAGGGAGGTTTTACGCCTTCTTCTGGCTCTGGATATAGGCACCGACCGCACCGGTAATAGCGGCAATCTCCTTGCCATGGCGGAGGGAGGCAGCAAGGGTCTGCATTCTCTTCTCCTCTTCCCGCACATAGCGGGCAAGGGTCTTCTGGATGTGCTCCTCCTGGAGGAAATGGGTATGGGTATTTCCATCGATGAAGTGCTTGTTGTGCATGATGGCGTGGTGGAGGGGGAGCGTCGTCTTCACCCCGATGATGACGTACTCGTAGATGGCCCGCCGCATCCGGGCAATCGCTTCCTCACGGGTCATTCCCCACGAGCAGAGCTTGGCGATCATCGAGTCGTAGCTCGCCGGGATAGTATACCCCATATGGATCCCGGAATCGACCCGCATACCCGGGCCGCCCGGTGACCGGTAGCGGAGGATCTTGCCCGGGTCGGCGGCGAAGTTGTTCAGCGGGTCCTCGGCGTTGATGCGGCATTCGATGGCATGCCCTCGGATGGAGATCTCGTCCTGCTCGAACGGGAGCGTCTCGCCGGCAGCAATGGCGAGCTGATGCTTTACGATATCGATCCCGGTGATCAGTTCGGTCACCGTATGCTCGACCTGCAGCCGCGTGTTCATCTCCATGAAGTAGTAGTCGCCGTCCGCGTACAGGAACTCTACCGTGCCGGCATTCCAGTATTCGGATGCCTTTGCCACGGCGACTGCAGACTGCGACATCCGCCCGCGAAGTTCCGGGGTCATGATGGGGCTCGGGGCTTCCTCGACCAGCTTCTGGTGGCGGCGCTGGATGGAGCATTCACGGTCGTACAGGTGCACCACGTTGCCATGCTCGTCGGCCAGGACCTGGAACTCGATATGCCGGGGTTTGACGAGGTACTTCTCGATGAAGACCGTCGAATCGCCGAACGCCGATTCGGCCATGCGCATCCCGGCGCTGATCGCCTCATCGAGAGCCGCCTCGTTCTCGACGATCTGCATGCCGATCCCCCCTCCCCCGGCACTGGCCTTGACGATGACCGGATACCCGATCTCAGCGGCAACCTTCTGCGCTTCGGCGGCGTTCTTCACCCCTCCGGGCGTTCCGGGGACCACCGGGACTCCGGCATCCCGCATGGTCTGCTTGCTCTCGATCTTCGACCCCATGGCCCGGATGGTCTTCCACGACGGGCCGATGAAGGTGACTCCCTCCTCGGTGCATCGTTTGGCAAACGCGTAGTTCTCGGCCAGGAATCCGTATCCCGGGTGGATCGCCTCGCTCCCGGACATCCTCGCGATATCGACGATCCGGTCAACGTTCAGGTAGCTCTTCGCCGGCGGCGCCTCCCCCACCAGGAATGCCTCGTCGGCATACTTGACATGGAGCGCCTCCTTGTCCGCCGTGGAATAGATGGCGACGGTCTCGATGTTCATCTCCCGGCAGGCCCGCATCACCCTGATGGCGATCTCGCCCCGGTTGGCGATGAGCACCTTTTCAAAATACTTCATTCCACCACCAGGAGCACGTCACCGCTCTGGACCACGTCCCCGGTATTGACGAAAATATCGGCGATCTTCCCGTCAAAGGGGGAGTGGATGGGGTTCTCCATCTTCATCGCTTCGAGCACGACCAGCAGGTCTCCCTTCTTGACCTCGGCACCCCGACCGACCGCGATCTCGAGTACCATACCCTGCATGTTCGATTTTACTCCGCCCTGGATGTCCCCGCGGGGGATCTTCTGGGCAGGTGCCGCGGTTGCGGCCACTGCGCTCCCCCCGACAGAGATGATCCGGACGCTGAAGATCTCCCCGTCGACTTCCACTTCCATGCTGTGCGGGATCTCGGCCGGTGCTGTTGCCTGCTTCGCCTTCTGCGGCAGCTCCTCGGGCCTGCGCTCGCCCTTGAGGAACGAGGGGGCGATTGCCGGATAGAGGATGTAGGTGATAACATCCTCTTCCTTCTTGATCAGTCCCTCGGCTTTGGCCTGTTCCTTCATCTTCTCGTAGACCGGCTCCAGGAGATCGGCAGGCCTGACGGTGATGACCGGCTCGTCGCCGATGATCAGGCGGGTTATCTCCGGGCTGATCGGGGCCGGCGGCTTGCCGTAGAGTCCCCGCACATAGTCCTTGACCTCGTTGGTGACGTTCCGGTACCGCTCCCCGCCAATCAGTACGTTCAGGACTGCCTGGGTCCCCACGATCTGCGACGTCGGGGTGACCAGCGGTGGATAACCAAGGTCCGCCCTGACCCGGGGTATCTCGTCATATACATCGTTCATTCTATCGAGGGCATCCTGCTCCTGGAGCTGTGAGACCAGGTTGGAGATCATCCCGCCCGGTAGCTGGTATACCAAGACATCGCTGTCCACCCGCTCGGAAATGGGACTGAGAATCCCGCCATACTTTTCCCGGAGCTTGAGGCAGACATCCCGGGCCTTCCGGAGATCCAGGAGGTCGATGCCGGTATCCCGGGGGGTTCCCCTGAGCGCGGCGACCACGCTCTCCGTAGGGGGCTGGGAAGTACCGAGAGCAAACGGCGACATGGCCGTATCCAGAATATCGACTCCTGCCTCTGCTGCCGCCTGGTAGCTCATCGGTGCGATGCCGCTGGTGCAGTGGCTGTGGAGATCGACCAGGATATCCATCTCGTCCTTGATCCCCGTAATGAGTTCACGAGCCGATTCCGGCATGATCAGCCCGGCCATATCCTTGATGCACACGGAGTCGCAGTCAAACGAGTAGAGTTCCCGGACCATTTCTATGAATCCGGGAATAGAATTTACCGGGCTTGTGGTATAGCAGATGGATCCCTGGAGGTGTGCCCCGACCTTCTTGACCATACGCATCGATCGTTCCATGTTCCGGATATCATTGAGGGCGTCGAATACCCGGAAGATATCCACCCCGACCTTGTGGGCATATTCCACGAATTTATCCACCACATCATCGGGATAGTGGCGGTATCCCACCAGATTCTGGCCGCGGAGCAGCATCTGGATGGGCGTATGGGTGAGCACTTCCTTGAGCAGCCTGACCCGGTCCCAGGGATCCTCGGCGAGGAACCGGATGCTTGAATCAAACGTCGCCCCACCCCAGGCCTCGACCGAGAAGAATCCCGCCTTATCGAGGGTTCCTGCAAGGGGCAGCATGTCCTCGGTCTTCAGGCGGGTCGCTATCAGGGACTGGTGGGCATCCCGAAGCGTGGTATCAGTGATCAGCAGACGTCCATGACTCATCAGGCTCCTCCGGCGCATTTATAAACGGGGGCTCTCTTTAAACCTCTAAAACCTTTACATCAGAAGTATAAAAATATCACGAACAGGCATAAAAGAAAAGAATAGGATAAGGATCGCAAGAATTCCCATGATTATATCGCGTTTCGAGGTCCGGAACTCCGGGCAGCAGCTTCCCCCGGCCTTGTAGCCCCGGGTGGCAAGCAGGTCCGCCTGCTCACGGGCCCGCATCAGCCGGGTATGGATCAGGAGGAAACCCATCGCCGGAATCAGCCTGATGCCCGGCTGCATCCCCTTCAGCGACAGAGCCGACCGGCTTCTCGTAAATGCTCTCGAGGCCTCATGGAGGCCCTGCATACTCATCTCCATTGCACAACCGAGATCAAAACCCGTCTTCTTTCCGAACAGCCACACCGAGAGGCCGAGAAACTCGCCCGGGTGCCACTCCCGGTAGACCGAAAAGCCGAGCAGGATTATCACGGAGGTCCGGACGAGGTACGAGATCCCGTCGTTGCCGCTCAGCTGGGTGGCGATGGCTACAATGCCGACAAAGAGCAGGATCACCCAGAATGCCATCGATTTCACCGCCCCCTTCAGTATTTTGGGGGTGAGAAAGAGCCATAGCAGGGCGAGAATGGCTCCCGGAACGGAGAGAAAGGTGGCGATCGAGAGGCTGATAACCGAGATCAGCCGTATTCGTGCATCCTGCATGCAGCCTCCAGCATGTCGTCGCGTCTCAGGTTGGCCGGGAGAATTCCCCGATCCCGGAGCATCCGGACCGGACCGGGTGCCGATTCCCATGCGAATAATGCTTCGGGAAGGGTTCCGAGACCGGTCAGCACGCCTGACCGCATCTCCCAGAGATAATCGGTTCTCGGGAGGATGTGCTGCTCATGGGTAATGACCAGCACGATGCCGCTCTGGATTTCATCGATGGCGCGGCAGACTGCCAGCTTGGCGCGGCAGTCCAGTGCGCTGAACGGTTCATCGAGGATGAGCAGGTCCCACGTGCGCATCAGGATGCAGGAGATCTGGAACATTTTCAGTTCCCCCCGCGAGAGCCGGAACGGATCCTGGTCTTCTCTCCCTGCAATCCCGGCCCTTGCACATGCGGCGGTTGGATCCACCCCGTATGATTCGGCCTCTTCACGCAGGGTTGACCCGGTGATATGATATTCGGGATACTGGAATGAGAGCGTCTGCGCCCGGATACCGTCGTACCCGATCGTGCCCGTGTCCGGCCGGATCAGCCGGGAAGAGAGAAGGGCGAGTGTGGTCTTCCCCGATCCTACCCGGCCGGCAACCAGGTGCACCCCGGGGCAAAAGGAGGCATCTGCTGAAAACTTCCAGGACCCTGCATGCCACTCCACGGATGAGAGCGACAGATTCACGTTCCGCCCCTCCAGGAGAAAGGAAAGCAGCAGGTGTCTTCAAGGGTGGAAAAGACTTCTTTAGGATCACCTACATGGAGTATCGTTCCCTGGTGCAGGACCACGACCTGTCCGCACCGGGCTGCAAGATCCATGTTCTGGGTACACCGGACAACCGTCCGTGCACCCGAGCTGCCGATGAGCTCGTCTGCCAGCCGGAGCGAGTCATAATCGAGATGAGAGTCGAACTCGTCGAGAATGAGCGTTTCGGGGCGGGTGATCAGGGCCGAGAGGAGTGCTGCCAGGACTTTTTCCCCACCGGAGAGCGTATCCATGGTCCGGTCAAGGTCGCCCCCGAGACCGATGGT
The DNA here is from genome assembly GCA_013415565.1 of Methanomicrobiales archaeon. Classification (GTDB taxonomy): domain Archaea; phylum Halobacteriota; class Methanomicrobia; order Methanomicrobiales; family Methanospirillaceae; genus UBA9949. The sequence continues at coordinate 28,815 of JAAEET010000002.1, read as the reverse complement.
AACAGCGGCCTCGCTGACACGTCGTTCCACTTCGCCGCACGGAGTATGACGGAACCTGAGCGGGGCAGCGAGTTCGTCACCGAGACAGGAAAAGAGGGCGTTCCTGTCCGGGTATTCATCGACAAATCCTGCCCTTCCGGGCTCAGGGGGTGCTCCGTCAAGGATGATGGTCCCGTTCGCGGGACGGGAAAGCCCGGCCAGCAGGCGGAGAAGGGTCGTCTTCCCGCTTCCGTTCATCCCGATCAGGGCGGTGGTGCCATCGGGAATGACGAGCCGGTCGATCCTGAGCGGGCGGAAGGCAAGATCCCGTATCTCGATCATGCATCCCCGCTCCGGCTGGCAAGGGCTTCCAGGCGTCCGGCAATGAGAAAGATCGCATATCCTTTGACCGCGTCCCCGGGCAGGAAGGGAAGAACGCCGACGAGGAAAGCCGTGGAGAGGGAGATTCCTGCCGATACCGAGAGCCAGCTCATCCCGCAGAGAAAAATGACGCCAAGGCCGAAGATGATGCCGGCAATACGGATGAGGGTATTCCGCTGCTCGTAGGCGAGCCCCGTCACCAGTGCCCCGGGGACGAACCCGATGATGTAGCCCCCGGTGGGCCCGAGAAGAACGGCGAGTCCGGCCGTGCCGCTGTGGAACACCGGCACGTTCAGTGCGCCCATCAGGATGTAGAGGCCGTTGGGGAGGACCGCGTACCTTCCCATCACCGCCCCGGACAGGATAACAAAGAGCGTCTGGAGGGTAAGCGGAACCGGCACGAACGGAATCGCTATCCATGACCCGATAGCTATGAGGCCCGTGAACGCGGCAGTGCTGGCGATCAGTACGGGTCGCCCGGAATCTCCCAACATCGTCAACCTATAATTTTTCCAGGGTTGACGATAAATGGCTATCGCTGGATACAGTCCCCGGCAATCACCCGCTCGATCTTCCCGTTATCCTTCCTGATGAGGAGGGCGCCGAAATCATCGATGTCGATCGCTTCTCCTTCAAACGTCGCTTTCATGGTATTGATCCTGACCCGGTGCTCGAGGGTGCATGAGAGACTCTTCCATTCACGGGTTACCGCTTCGTATTCCCCGGATTCTATGAGCAGGTAGCGGCTCTCAAACTCTTTCAGGAGCCGTGCAAGGAACGAGGCACGGTCGACGTCGTACCCCATCTCGGCACTGATTGAGGTGACCGCACTCTTCACCAGTTCCAGCTTGCTTGGGGCGATATTCACATCCACCCCGATGCCGAGCAGGCAGTAGTGGATTTCATCCGCCTCTGCAAAGAGCTCGAGAAGGAGGCCGGCCACCTTCTTGTCCCCGATATAGACATCATTCGGCCACTTGATGAGAGCCCCGAGATCGAACTCCTTGCGGATGGCCCTGGCAACAGCTACCGAGGCAGCCATGGTCACCATGAAGACGCGGTCGATGGGGATACCTGGCTTGAGCACGACCGTAATCCAGACCCCGCCGGCAGGGGATACCCAGGCACGCCCGAGTCTGCCGATTCCCCCGGTCTGTTCCTCGGCTATGATCACCATCCCGTGCATCTCTTTTGCATCGCCTTCATTCACCAGCTTTTTTCCAACCCAGATGGTCGATGGGGTATTCTCAAAGTACCGCATTTTCTTGCCGATGAAACTGGTCCGGAGGTGTTTGTGAACCTCATAGGGGAGGAGCCGGTTGCTCTTCTTGGTGAGACGGTATCCCTCCTTCCGGGATGCCGAGATCTCGTAACCCATGCTCACGAGCTCCTTCACATGCTTCCAGACCGCTGAACGGGAGATACCAAGCGTCCTGCTGATTTGCTCCCCCGAAACCGGCCCATCACCTGACTCGAGCACCTCGAGCACTCTGAATGCTGCTGTATACATCCGGACTACCTTTTCGCCTCGATCTGTTCTTCCGGAAGAGGACAGGGGTCCTTTCCGCACACCTGCTGAAGAATGGCTGACTGGTGTTCCATCAGGGTGGCGAGATCAAAGATCCCGGTGATATCCACCACGCCAATCGCACCGATGGCATATCCCCGCTCATCGCGTATGGGACTCACCACCACCGGAACCCCCTTGTAGGCTCCCGATGACGGCGTCTTTTTCAGGAGCCGGTTCCCGGCCAGGACCTCTTCGAGTACCGGTCCGCTGTAGCCCCGGTCGACCACGGCCCCTCCCTCAATCCTGATCCCCGGGTTATCCCGGGAACGGGCGGTAATGGGAAGGCGGTTCAGCAGTTCATGGATGGCCATCCCTAACGGTTCGAGATCCCCTGCTGTCGAACCCTGAGAGATAACATAGCGATTCATCGGTACTTCCCCATACATCCCTCTCTTCCAGTCAAAATAATGTTTCCTCCGCTGCCGAGCAGAATGAAGCAAGAAACGGGCGCGAGGGATATTCATGGATGGTGGTTGCCACGATCACTCCTTTCCCGAGGACCGTCCCGATCAGTACAGGATTATTTCCGGCTCGGGCGATTACCGATCCCTCGAAATCCGTGAAATAACCGTCGCACTCGATACTCCCGGTATCGTATCCCTCTACGAGGCAGGCCCAAGGGCTGTCTTTATCGAGGGTGAGGGATACCGGGCCGTACTGGTGGTGGTACCGGAGACGGATGGGGAGCCATTCGTAGGCATCTCCCCGATCTGATGCCGCTCCGAAAACCAGGAGCCTGCCCCCCTGCTCGACAAACCGCCGTATCCGGGGTGCAGCCGATTTCAGGGCAGGGAGAAGCCCCGAGAATGCAGGGTTCGCAAATCCGGTGGGGATGATCAGGGTGGCGAACCTGCCCCGGTAAAACGGGGCTGCAACCATGTGGGGTGTGATATGCTCGCAGGTTACACCGCACTCCTCGACATACCGGGAAAAGATCAGCTTCTCGTCCCAGAGGAGGGCACACCGACGGATCATCCTTTGATGACCCCCAGGGGGGTGAACCTGGCGACACGGCGCGATATTCCGGCCTCGTGCACCACCCTGACCACCTCTTCACTCGGTTTGTAGACCTCCGGGGCCTCATCAGCGATAGCCCCGTTGTGGTGGGCCCGGACGAGGATTCCCTCTTTCCCGAGTGCTTCCTTCACTTCATGTCCCGAGAGTAGTTTCTTGGCCTTCGTCCGGCTCATGACCCGCCCCGCTCCATGACAGGTGCTCCCGAATGTCCGTTCCATCGCCACGGCGGTTCCATGGAGGAGATAGGACGGCGTTCCCATGCTCCCCGGGATGATCACCGGCTGGCCCGCCTTCCGGTATACGGAAGGAAGATCGGGTGATCCCGGTCCGAAAGCCCTGGTCGCCCCCTTCCGGTGGACGCAGACCCGCATACGCCGGCCGTCGATGGTATGTTCCTCGAATTTGGCCACGTTGTGAGCCACGTCATAGACGAGGTGCATATCTTCGTAGGAGATCGAGTACATCCGTGCAAGGACTTCCCGTGTCGCATGCATGATCACCTGCCGGTTTGCCCAAGCGTAATTCGCTGCCGCCGCCATCGCGCCGAAATAGGCTTTTCCTTCCGGAGAAACGAGCGGAGCGCAGGCAAGCTGACGGTCGGGAAGGGCGATCCCGTACTTTTTGGTGGCGCCTTCCAGGATCCGGAGGTGATCCGTGCAGACCTGGTGTCCCAGCCCCCGGGAACCACAGTGGATCATGACGCAGATCTGCCCCTCCGAAATACCATAGGCCTTCGCTGCGTCGGCATCGTACACCTCCTCAACACGCTGGATCTCGAGGAAATGATTTCCTGCACCGAGCGTCCCGCTCTGGGGCATCCCCCGCTGGCGTGCCTTCTGCGATACCGCTTCGGGATCCGCTCCTTCCATGGCACCCTGCTCCTCGCAGTGAAGAACATCCTCCTCAATGCCGAAACCATGCTCCACCGCCCATTTCGAGCCTTTCATGAGCATCCCCAGGAGTTCCTTCTGGTCGAGCCGGAGCGTGCTCTTCGCACCAACCCCGGTCGGCACCGCGGAGAAGAGGGCCTCAATAAGTTCCCGTTTCCTGACGAGATCGGCTTCGGTGAGGGGAGTGGTGAGGATTCGTACTCCGCAGTTGATATCGAAGCCGACTCCGCCGGGCGAGATAACCCCGTCTTCCATGCCGAATGCTGCGACTCCCCCGATCGGGAACCCGTACCCCCAGTGAATGTCGGGCATGGCAAGCGAATTTTTCTCGATACCGGGCATCGTGGCCACGTTGGCCAGCTGCTGGACGGCCCCGTCTTCAAGCGTTGCTGCCAGAAGGTCCGAGAGAAAGAACCTCCCGGGAACCCGCATACCCGGTACGAACCCGATGGGTACCTCCCATTCGTATGGCCCCGTCCGTTTTATTCCCTGGAGCATGGCACCTCACACATCAAAGATGACCTCAAGGGTATAAGTATGATCCTCCCGCGAGACCGAGAGACCGGAGAGAGAGATTCCCTTGACCTCCATGCCTCCGCGATGCCTGACCGGCGAGAACGGCTCTCCCGTGACTTCTCCCTCGAGCCTGCCTTCTGTCAGCCTGATCTCTGCACCGGATACAACCATATCCTCCACCTCAGACAGGTAGAGGACTTCGGAAAGGAACGCATGCATCAGCGATTCGAGGTCTGCTGCCCGGACTTCAATATTCCGGTGCATCGGTCCGGGTTCAACGGACCCGTACATCACCACCATGAGGGCCCTCGCTGCTTCAGAGAAGAGACCTTCCAGCGATTCCGCCTTTACCCGCACCCTGACATCGGCGGTATGCTCCAGTTCTTCAAAACTCATGGCAACCGTACCGGGGCTCTTCATCCATCTCGTCCAGGAAAAAGGGGACCATTCCCATGTGCACGGCAGAGAGATACCGCGCCTGGTGGATTGAGACAAAGATCACGTAATCTCCTGCAGGTATCTGGAGATCGGTAGGTTTGGGTGGCTTGATGCTGACAGGGAGGAGAATCGGACCGCCACACGATGTGGATATGCGGAAATCGGACTTACGCTGTGCAATATAGTCCAGCACGTCTCTGGCAATCCTGATATCATCGGGCGAAAAATGGTTGCTGGGTCTGGCATGCATACTATGCTCAATGCATGCGCAGGCCAGTGTAAAAAAAGTAATCATCGGGAGGTTTTTCAGACCGTTCCCACGATCCGTGCGACCGTGTCCGTATACTGTTCTTTCAGGGAATAGACGCTGCAGGGATGATCCCGGTTCTTGCTGACGTGAAGGATGCCGATTTTGGAGGCGATGATTCCCACCATGGCGGCAACGGAATGGTAGCTGATGGTAAATTTCCTGTTGAGGGCTTCGAAGATTTCTGCGATGGTCAGTGATTTGAGGCGGAGAAAGAGCTGCAGCAGGGCACGCCGTATCCCGGTCCTGTCCCGGGAGATGTAGTTCCTGAGCCGGTTCTCAACAACCGTCCTGATCTCTTGTGGAGATCTCATGGTGAGGTACTCGCCAGCATCTTTATTTAATAATTTCTTTTTTTCCGGCGCGACCATCAGCGCTCCGTAGCGTGCCTTTGGCGATCTTCCGGTAGATTCTGCCCGGTTATCCGAAGGATTTTACCTCTGGATCACGAACTTAGTGGGCATGGGATTCGTCACCTATGATGTGAACCGGTACACCCCCAGGCAGATGGTGGTGTTTCCCATGGTTCTTCTCATCGTATCGCTGGCCATCCTCGGATTTAATATGGCTTCGACCGGGATGCCGGTGAAGCAGGGGATGGACTTCTCCGGGGGTACAGCGATAACCCTCCTCAATCCGGAAAATCCCGATACCCTCCGGGCCACGTTCTCCGGTTATCCGATTATTGAGCCGATCGGGGAAAAATTCATCAAATTCGGACCGATGGACGATGCTGCCTTTGAATCGCTTGCTGCGCTTGTCGATGAACGGTATCCCGATGCAAAGATTGACCAGATCGGCCCGTCATTCGGGCAGACCCTCCAGCAGCAGGCGATGCTTGCACTTACTATCTCGTTTATCGGGATGGCAGTCGTGGTCTTCCTCGCCTTCCGTTCGTTCGTCCCTGCGGGGGCTGTTGTGCTCTCCGCATTCGCAGATATCACCATGACCGCAGCGGTGATGTCGGTAATCGGGATCGAGCTCACCCTCCCCACCACTGCCGCCCTCCTGATGCTTATCGGGTACTCGGTGGACAGCGATATCCTCCTTACCATGCGGGTGCTCAAGCGGCAGGGAAAGCTCAATGACAAACTCTCAGGGGCATTCCACACCGGGATCATCATGACCACCACCACACTCGCAGCAATCGCCGCAATGTGGGTGGTTGCTTTTGCCGGTGAGATAATCGTCATCCGGGATATTGCGAGCGTACTTCTGATCGGTCTCGCGATCGACATGATGAACACCTGGCTGACCAATGCCGGGATCATCAAGTGGTTCGTACAGAAGCAGGAATCCGGACAGAGAAAGGAATCCGGTAAGAAGCGGGGTGCGAAATGAACCGGAAGGAGTTCATCGAGCTGTTCAAGAACTGGCAGGTGGCATTGCTGGTCGTTCTGCTGATTGCTTCGGTCTTCTTCATTTATCCCCATGTCCAGGATGGAAAACTGGCAACGAACCTCCAGTACGGTCTCGATTTTACCGACGGGACCTGGCTCCAGATGGAGTTCCAGGCGGAAGTCATCGGCTTCGAGACCACCCGGCCGGTAACGGACTTCCTCACCGATCTCCGCACGGAGATTGATGCCGAGATGTACCTGGTCGATGACAACCGGCTCGAGATCAGGAAATACGTATCCGAAGCCGAGCTCCGACAGATCGTTGCAGCGGCAGGAGGCAGCCTCACCAGTTACGAACAGGGCGTCTCGAGGGCGACCGGCGAGCAGGTGAAAGAGATACTCGAGCAGAAACTCAATGCTCTTGGTACCCGGGATGCAAAGGTCAACCCCCTCACCAGTCTCTCGGGAATTACCCGCTACGTGCGGGTCGAGCTGGCAGGAGTGAGCCTCTCCCAGGCAAAAGACATCGTCGGCAAACAGGGAAGATTTGAGATCAGGATCCATACCACAGGCAACGAGACTGAACATGTCCTGTACGGCGATACTATCACCACGGTCGGTATCCCCACCCAGGAGCCGCCGGGAAGCGACCGGTGGGGTGTCTCGTTCACCCTTTCCGAAGAGGGTGCGGCCCAGTTCCGGGATGCCGCCATAAGGTACGGAGCTACCACAGACCCGGAGAGCCACTGGCTCGATATGATCCTCGATGATGTTGTCGTGTACAGCGCTCCGCTCTCACAGGATCTTGCCTCACAGGTCCAGGCCGGGCCGATCCGGCAACTCTTCGCTTCCACCGGTCCGGGTCAGGAAGGGCTGAATGCCGCCAAGAACCTTGAGATTCACCTGCGGGCAGGAGCCCTCCCGGTAGAGGTAACCGTCGCCGGATCAGGATCGGTCTCGGCCCCGCTGGGAGAGTATTTCAAAACGATGTCGGTGCTTGCCTTCATCGTGGCTGCGCTCGCGGTGGGGGTTGTCATCTTCTACCGTTACCGGGAACCGGCAATCGTGCTCCCCATGATCGGCATCAATCTCTCCGAGATTGTTATCCTGCTCGGCATCGCCGCACTCATCCAGCAGCAACTGGATCTGCTCGCGATTGCAGCCCTGATCGCGGTGCTGGGAACGGGAATTGACCAGCTGGTCATCATCACGGACGAAGTATTGCATGAAGGAAAGGTCCCGTCCCCCCATCTGTACCAGAAACGGCTTACCCGGGCGGTTGGCATCATCATGGTGTCTGCTGCAACGGTCATCATCGCCATGATCCCACTCGCGCTGATGGATCTTTCCACCCTCCGAGGGTTTGCCATCATCACCATCATAGGAGTGCTGGTGGGGGTGCTGGTCACCCGGCCGGCCTACGGGAAGATAATCATGGCAATCCTCTCCAAATAAACCGAATAAAAATCTTTATCTCCTTTTTAGACCGATTTCTCTGAAGGTAGTACATATGGGAAAGCCGGTTTTAATTGACTTTTTTGCCGATTGGTGCGGGCCATGCCGGGTCCAGGGACCAATCCTTGAGGAGCTCAAGCGGAATATGGGTGACAGGATCGAGATCAGGAAGATCGATGTCGACCAGCACATGGATCTTGCCAACAAGTACGCAATCCGGGTCGTCCCGACCCTCATCATCGAAAAAGACGGCCGGGTGGTGAGGACGCTGGAAGGCCTCACCAGTGCCGAATCGCTCGAGACCATGCTGATGCCGCTGGTGGAATAAGTGAAGATCGGCATCGTTGGCGGGACCGGCGATATCGGAGAAGGGATTGCCATGAGGCTGTCACCTCACCATGATGTGGTGATCGGCTCCCGCGAAGAGGATAAGGCAGAGAGCTCCTGCGTCGCGTGCACAGCGGCCCTTACCGAGCTCGGGATACCGTGCTGCCTGACCGGATTTTCGAACCAGGAAGCCGTCGACCGGTCCGATATCGTGATTCTTGCAATCCCGTTCCGGCATCTCGTCCCGACCCTGTCCTCACTCCATGGGTTTGAGGACAAGATCGTGGTCTCACCGATCAATCCCATGGAGAAACGGGAGTTCTTTGTCTACACTCCCCCGGAAGAAGGTTCTGCGGCGCTGCTGGTCAGAAAAATGCTTCCAGAAGATACCAGGATCTGCTCAGCCTTCAACACGGTTGCGGCAAACAAGTGGAAAGCCCTCACCGAAGAACTTGACCTTGCCGTACCGGTCTGTGGTGATGATGCCGGGGCGAAGGCGACGGTGATGGAACTCATACGCAGCATCCCGGGCGTGAAACCCTACGATGCCGGGCCGCTCGCCGTCTCCTGCATGGTGGAGTGCCTGACCCCCCTCCTGCTCAACATCGCCCGGTACAATAAAATGAAGGATGTCGGAATCCAGTTCAGGTGAAGGTTCCATCCCGGAAAGGGGGACCCACACCTGAAGGAAACGATATGCAATCTGAGTTCGGCCGGATCGGAAAGCGCCTCTTTGCCGAGGGGCTGATTGGTGCAAGTTTCGGCAACATGAGCGTCAGGTCGGGAACCGGGTTCTTTATCACCAGGAGCGGATCCTATCTCGACTGCCCGAAAAGTCCGGTCTTCGTGCCGATGGATGGTGATGTTCCGGAGGATGCCTCCAGCGAGTACCGGGTTCACCGTGCAGTGTACCGTTCGACCGATCACCAGGCCGTCATTCATGCCCACCCTCCCCATGCAATTGCCTTATCGCTTTCCTGCGACAGGATTGTCCCCATGGACGTGGAAGGTCTGACGCTTGCTCCGGTCATTCCGGTTGTTGTGGGTGTCTGCGGCAGTGACGAGCTTGCAGGGCGGATCGCCCGCGGACTGCAGGAATGCAGGGTCACGGTCGCCCGGGGGCACGGGACATTCGCCGCAGGAAAGAGCCTCGACGAGGCGTATCTGTTTACCTCGCTCGCAGAGCACAGCTGCCGTATCCTTGTCCTGGCCGGGGCTTATGGTCGCCGTCAGGACTGATAGGGTGACTGACCGGGGTGAGGTGGTTTAATGCCTTCTGAAAACAGAAACCTGTTGCAGACTACCGTGGGGCGAGTATCATGGGTTCACTTGATGACAAGATCACCCGGCTCTCTGCTGACCAGCGGCGTGAAGTAGAGCATTTTATTGATTTTCTCCTGCAGCGGGGCACGAGTGAGGGGTTTCTCCCTGAAAACAGCTCTCTCCTGGAGACTTCGGGAACCGCTCCCCGGAACCCGATCATCATGGCCGACGAAGTACACTCGCCGCCCCCTGAACCGCCCCGTGATCCCCTGCCCGTTCTCTCTGACATCCGCCCGAAGGATTCACGGCATGATTACGAAGGGGGCGGCACTCCGCAGCGGACCACCAGGAAAGATCCCGGTCTGCTCCTCGACTGGATCGATTGAATAGAACCCGTATGACCATCTTGCAGACCGAGGGCTTCGCCCCTCGACCCCAACCCGACCTCCGGTCGCCTCCCTTCACTATCAGGAAAAAAAATTAACCATGGACTCGACGGGATTCGAACCCGTGGCCTTCACGTTGCAAACGTGACGATCTACCCCTGATCTACGAGCCCTTCTGCCTTAAGAGTTCAGAGCAGATAGGTAATAGGCATTGCGAATCAGCACCGGCCTTCACCTGCAGCCTTCCCGCTACGGACCGGGGTCTTTGCCCCTCGGCCAATGGCGACCTCCGGTCGACTTCTCCCTTATACTATTTCAAAAAATTTGGATAATGGACTTGGCGGGATTCGAACCCGCGGCCTTTACGTTGCGAACGTAACGATCTACCCCTGATCTACAAGCCCTGAAATGCAGTGTACTAGGTATCGTCCGGCTGAATATAGTTGTTGCTCTTCAACTCTTCATACCGGCACAACCGGTCATGAATTTCCCAGAAAAGAATCGGTGAGATCAGAGGATGATCTCGATATCCAGTTTCTCTGCGAGTTCCTTATACCGGTTCCGGATAGTCACCTCGGTGACACCGGCAACCTCGGCGACCTCCCGCTGGGTGCGCCGCTCGCCTCCCAGGATGGATGAGATATAGATGGCAGCCGCTGCAACACCGGTCGGGCCCCGACCGCTGGTCAGCTCGCGCTCACCGGCCTGGCGGAGGATCTCCACCGCCCTGCTCTGGACCTCTCCCTTGAGGTTCAGACCCGAGCAGAACCGGGGCACATAATCGATCGGGGACGTAGGCAGGAGCTTGAGCCCCAGTTCACGGGAGATGAACCGGTAGGTCCGTCCGATCTCCTTGCGGGATACCCGTGACACCTCGGCGATCTCGTCCAGGGTCCGGGGTACGCTGCACTGCCGGCAGGCTGCGTAGAGGGCCGCCGCTGCAACACCCTCAATGCTCCTCCCCCGAATCAGGTTCTTGTCAACCGCATCGCGGTACACCACCGCGGCCGTTTCCCTGACATTACGCGGGAGACCGAGAGCCGAGGCCATACGGTCGAGCTCGGAGAGGGCAAAGGCGAGGTTCCGCTCGGTTGCATTGCTGACCCTGATCCTCCGCTGCCACTTGCGCAGGCGGTACAGCTGGGCGCGGTTCTTGCTCGAGATGGCCCTTCCATACGAGTCGCGGTTCCTCCAGTCGATCATCGTGGAGAGTCCCTTGTCATGAATGGTGAAGGTCATCGGAGCTCCGACCCTGGAACGCTTCATCCGCTGGTCGTGATCGAATGCACGCCACTCAGGGCCGCGGTCGATGAAATCCTCATCGATGACCAGGCCGCAGTTCTGGCAGACCAGCTCGGCGCGTTCATAGTCGTGGACGAGCTGGCGGCTCCCGCATTCGGGACAGACCGTCTCGGTGTGATTCTCGGCTTTCTTCTCGTGCTCCTTGACCCGCTCTTTCAGCCGGTGTTTGAGAGCCTCTCGCTCGTTCTGGAGGATCTTTAACTTCTCAACTTCCTGCATGCTCTTCGCCTACCTTGTAATGAACAACTTCTCTCCTGCTGCCACCCTGCATTCTGCCCTGCAGAGAACGGCAGCGTACGGAGCTGCCACATTCCCAAACACGTCCACCACTTTTCCCACGGGCTTCATTCTCCTGTCAACGACCTCGGAATACATCCTGGGAAGCTGTGCCGGATCGCAGCGAAGAACAAGGAGTCGCTTCCCTACCGTATGCACCGCATTCCCAATCGCTCTCAAGATAAAACCCCGTCTGTCTGCCCACGGAAAAATGGCAGTCGAAATTGTTTAGTAATCTATATATATTCTTTTTTATTATATAAAAACTTATTGTAAAGGTATAAATATCAAATTCCACGTAAACGCAGGGAATTGGTATTTAAAGCCAACACGCGGGCGCATTCTTCCTTTTTAAGGCCCGCTCCCCGTGCAACCAGAAATTTCGCGCGCTCATCGAGGAGATCCCGCGGACCGTGCGCGTCGGAGTTGACGACGAGGGAACAACCTGCCTCCCGTGCTACCGTGACAATATGGCCGTTTGTCCGGTTATGCCCGCCCCGGGAGGTGATCTCAAGGGCTACGCCGAATTCCCGGGCCGCTTCGGCATCCTCGACGGTGATAAGTCCGGGATGGGCAAGGATATCCACATCGGTGCAGGTGCAGGCTGCGGTATTGGTCCCTTCTGCCACCGGTTCTACCGTCGTCTCGCCATGCACCACGACGATGTCAGCACCGCACGTTCTGGCCTCCCGCGCACAGGATGCGATCATGGCGGGGGGGATATGCGTCAGCTCGACCCCGCATAACAGCTTCACGCCGTACAGGCCGGCCGCATCCTTCACCTTCCGCACTGCGCTGATGAGGAAATGGAGGTTGGCGGGATCGGCATGATCCGTGATGGCCACCGTGCTATAGCCGAGAACGGCCATCCTCCTGACCAGCTCGATCGGGATCAGCTCCCCGTCGGTCAGGCTGCTGTGGGTGTGAAGATCGTACATCATGGTCACCGCCTGCCGTCGAGCGATCCGGCGACCGTGGCAAGAAGCTTCTCCTTCCCCTGTTCCCAGTTCACCACGATACGCCCCTCGTTTTTCCACCAGTAGGCAGGGTGGCTCTTCTGTTCGGTTCGGTATCTCAGACGGCAGCGTTTCACGGCCTTCTCGACATCCGCAAGGGTCGGATCCCTGATGGCGCGTGACCGGGGAACCCGCCGCCCTTCACTCCTGGTTAGCCCGGCATTGAAGTAGCAGGGATAGAGGATGCGCTGCCCCTTCATCTCATCCTTCATTATACTAAGGTGTGCGAATGGAACCTATAAACACTGCAGCATCCTACAGTACCCCATGCACCATATCGACGTCAGGCTCGAGAAGGATATATTCGACGTCAATACCCGTATTGCCCGGGAGAACGCATCCCGTTTCAGGGCGCAGGGTGTACGGGCCATCGATCTCCTCGGTGCAATTGGATCAGGGAAGACCGCGCTGATCGAGAAGATCGTGCCCGCCCTGAAAGAACGGGGAATCCGGGCAGGAGCAATCGCCGGTGACTGCTATGGCGATGATGACTTCCAGAGGATCAGGACCCTCGGCATCCCGGTGGTGAATGCAAATACCGGGAAGGAGTGTCACCTCGATGCCCACCTTGTCGAGCATGCTGCCGAGCAGCTGCCGCTTGAGGACATCGATCTCCTTTTCATCGAAAATGTCGGCAACATGGTCTGCCCGACCGATTTCCTGCTCGGTGCGGAGAAGAGAGTGGTTATCGTAAGTGCAACAGAAGGGGACGACGTGGTGAACAAACACCCGATGATGTTCCGCGGCTGCGATATCGGCATTATCAACAAGATCGACCTGGCTCCGCTGGTAGGGGCGAGCCTTGACAGGATGGAGGCCGATATGCGCCGGTATAATCCGTCGATGAGGATCTGCCGGACCGACCTGAAGAGAGGAGAGGGACTGGGGGCGGTCATCGACGCGCTGCTGGCCGAACAGAGTTCTTAAATAGGTTGCAGGGATTATATATACAGCACTCTGTTCGATTCATCCGGTGACGATGCGAACATAGAAAAGAGAGGAATACGATGCTCTGGCAGGGAAGATCAGTCCGGAGGGCAACCGGTGGAAGGTACCGCCCCTCGCAGGGAAAGCGGAGGAGCGAGATCGGTTCGGCTCCGGCCGAAACACATATCGGTGAAGACCGCAGGAAGATTATCCGCTCTTACGGCGGAAATCCCAAGGTCCGTGCGATGCGTGCACAGTATGCAAACGTGGCAGACCGTTCCCGTGGCGAGACCCGGAAAGTGGTCATCGAGACGGTCGAAGAGAACGGTGCAAATCCGAACTATGTCCGGCGGAACCTTCTCACCAAGGGTGCGGTTATCAGGACCGAGGCCGGTCGTGCGCGTATCATCAGCAGGCCCGGCCAGGACGGCGTCATCAACGCGGTCCTGATTGAATAATCTTTTTTCTCCCCAATTACCGAAAAATTCGGTACCGCAGCCGCCATGCAGGCGGGCAGCGGGTGTCCCGGTAATCCAAAAGTCGTACCCGTTTCATGTGATGTAGGAGGAGGACAGCTGGATACGACTTTTGTCGAAAAAATTCTATCGAGCTCTTCGATGATAAGGGTATCCTTCCCGGTCATGCCTCCTGTATTTCGGAAATAGGGAGATCAGAGTTCTTTAAGGTGTTTTCTCGCACGAACAAGTGCGTTATTCATTTCGTTGATTGCCGCATCGACCCCCGAACGCATTTCTTCAACTGCACTCCCGCTGGCATTCATCAGCGTGGTGACCCGGGCCTCGGTATCGTTCCGCATCTGGCGAAGTGAACGGAGTTCCCTGTCATACTCGGTGGAGAGATCCCTGATCCTGCGCTCGTATTCGGCCCGGAGATCGGCGATTGTCTGATCTGCCTTCTCCTGCAGCCTCTCGATCTCCGTGGCGATCTGGTCGATCTGGTGCTTGGCTGCATCTGCGTACTCACGCGTTTTCGTCATACTTCATCATCGCCGTCACGATCATAAGAGCCTTGCGCACCAGCCCGGGATTCCCCGATCCGCCCGGTTTCGATCGATTGGTTGATAAAAACCGGCGATATATGGTTATTCCTGGATGCAACGGGCAAATAGCCCCCGTCGGAGTGCACCACCGGGAGCAGGAATGAGCCTCACCATCACCATCGCCGCACCATTCAGGCATACGCGTAAGGAACGTCTGAAAAAGAACGAGATTGTGTATTATCTTGCCTTCGAGAGGGGATGGATGAATATCGAGCAGGCGACCATGCTCCTCTCCCGCGCTGAGGAGGAAGGACTGATCGCCTACGAAGGTGACATGATCAGACCGCTCTTCAATGTGGGTGGAGTCGAGATCCCGCTCGGATTCAAACCGTCGGCCTCTGTCTTCCGCAAATCCGACCCGCAGGAAGAGCTCATGCAGCGGATTGCCCGGCAGCGGGACATCCCCCTTACCACCATAGCCGCCGAGATGAACACGCTCATCCGTCAGAATTTCGATGGTAAGATCAGGCCGGAGGCCGCTCTTGTAATTCTGGCCCGGAAATACGGGATTCCGTTTGAGGATCTGCTCCCCGCGCTGAGGGAAGCGATCCTGAAAAAATGAAAAATATTATTCCTTCTTTTCTTCAGGAGCAGGCTTGGCAAAGTATTCTTCAAGGGATTTTTCACCATAGGCGGTGATCCGGGCATTGACCTGGACGAAATCCGCGGTGATCTCGTTGCCCCGGATCGATTTCCTGCGGCGCTGTCCTTCCCTGACCGGCTTGAACCCGACGCCGCCCGAGAGCAGCAGTCTTTTGCGGCCGGCAACAGGGAGGTTTCTCCGTGCCGGGGTACCGTTCCGGTCAGATCCACCGGTAATCTCCATACGGTACCCGGGCAGCCCGAACGGCCCGGCATCCAGCTCGTCTCCAATCCGTTTCCCGATGATGGCCCCTGCCGGGCCACCACTCACGTTGACGTTATATGCCCGCCCTGTCTTCTGGTCAGACACGACGACCTTGAACTCCACCATAAAGCCACGACTCCTTCATTCATCATATCCCGGAGACAGGGGGCCGCGATCCGGATCCATGCCCGGCTGCACCATTCACTGGTGTCTGCACGCGGTACTCCCCCGGGAAGTACCCATAATTTTGGGTGGCCGATCTATTAAATACTATTTACCCCAGAACGGGTCGGATCTTCGCTTCATCGTGGTAAACTCACCGAGGATCTCCTGGGTGCTGATCGGCAGGGTTGCCTGCATCTCGCGTTCGAGCACCTTGACGTGACGTTCCGGGATATCCACGAAGAGATCGTCTCCCTCGCTCACCTGGCGACCGACCGTTGCACCCTCGATGGAGACTGCCACTTCAGCCCCGGCCTTCGCCTCACGGATGTTCTCCTGGTTGAGCTGCATGGATTTGAGGTGTCCGACCTTTTTTCCATCGGGATGGATGAGGTTGACATCGGTGCGGAGTGTTCCTCCAAGAACCCGTACTCCGACGACGGCCGGATTGCTCTGCCGGAAAATGCAGTGCGGCAGCACCCGGATCTTTGCCGGCATGATGATCTGCTCGAACCGCTGCTGTTCGGCCTTCCTCTTCATCTCATCCCGCCAGGCGATATAATCGTCCACGAGCTTATAGATAACCCGGCCTTCGAAGACCTTGACCTGTGTGTATCCGGGATCTTTCAGCATCTCTGCCGCATCAGGGAGGAGGGGGGTGTTGAATGCCAGGAGAACACGGTAGAAGGGGTTCTTGATCGTCTCCACATCGATGAGGTCATGGCGGCTGACCGGGCCGACTTCGGCCCTCATAACGCCGATTTCCTTTGCATCGAGCTCGTTACAGAGGGCTTCCAGCGCCCCAATCGTGTCTGCCTTGATGATCAGCCCTTCAGGAGAGATCTTGACCGAAATCTCTTCCATCTCTTTCCTGATCCGCTCCTTCACCGTCTCCACCTCACCCGCGATTGCCTGGAGCGGGGATCCGGCAATGGTGCCATCGAGATTCGGGGCACTGACCTTGATTCCGGCCGCCGCCGTGACCTTCTTGACCCGTTCGAACCGGTCCTCGACGAGTATTTCTTTCATCGGGCGGGGCTGTAACAGGGCCCGGACCTTCGTTACCGCCACTCCGTCGTTCCGGGCGATCGCTATCTCGTCGCCAACTGAGAGGGTTCCATCGTAGAGGATGACATCAAGGGTGGTGCCAAGACCCCGCTCCTCCTTGACCTCGAGCACGGTTCCGGTCCCGGGACCGTCGACCGAATATGCCAGGTCCTGCTCCATGTACCGCTGGGCAAGCCCGATCATGACCATCAGAAGTTCGGCGATACCCTCTCCGGTATGGGCACTGATGGGGACGATGGCAAGATTCCGCTGGAAATCCGAGACCCGATCAAAACGCTCCCCGGAGAAGCCGAATTCGGAGAGCTTCGCGACAAGCTCGTAAATTCTGGTCTCGACGACCTCCTTCACCCGGTCGTTCTGGCGGGCGAATGCGGTGAGAAACGGTTCGTTTTTCCCGGATCTCCATCCGTGAATCCGGTCGATCTTGGTGGCCGCAACGACGAAAGGTGTCCGGTAGGTGCGCAGGATCTGGAGTGCCTCGATGGTCTGGGGCTGGAATCCCTGGTTGATATCCACCACCAGAATGGCCATATCCGCGAGTGCTCCCCCCCGTGCACGGAGGGTGGTGAATGCATGGTGACCCGGAGTGTCAATGAAGAGGAGTCCCGGGACCCTGATCGGCATTTTTTCCATCGAGCCGCTCATCTTCCTGATCGCTTCTATCGGGACGATGGTCGCCCCGATATGCTGGGTGATCGCACCGTCTTCGGTGCTCACCACCGACGACCCCCGTATCCGGTCAAGGAGCGAGGTCTTGCCATGATCGACATGGCCGAGCACGGCGACAATCGGAGTCCGGATACCTGATTTCTGGGTCATGGGATACCACCTTGCCTTTGAAAGGAAACCGGGGGATCGGGTGTCGTTCGGCACACTGCAGATCCCGGCAGAGGAAGATCTGGCGATGCCGGCACCAGGTTCTGTATTATACTGGCGCACAAGAGGTATTAATCCACCTCTCCGGGGACACTGCCCGGCGCATGCTCATGGTCATAATTATATAATGCGAAATCCAATGTATTCGGGTATATCTGCCAGGGTGGGGTAGTTGGTCATCCTAGGGGACTGTGGATCCCCCGACCCGGGTTCGAGTCTCGGCCCTGGCCTCTCATCTCCTTTCTTCTGCGTCTTTCTCCACGGCTCCGGCCCGGGGACTCCATCAGAGATCAGCCATCGGGGCACCGCAGCGGGGACACTTCAGGGCATAGCAGGGGACTTCCGGGGGGCGGGCGCGTTCGTACCGGCAGTTCGGGCAGATACAGCGACGGGGGCCCCCTTCACCGTTCCACTGGTCCCTTCCGTGTCCCCTTCCCGGTTGTGGCGTCATGATTCTTCACTGAAATGATGGTACTGATCCTGCCGGTTCTTCAATGAATCGCCCGACCCCGTGATTCTCAGGTTTTCGGCCCCCGGGCCATACGCTTGAGGAGCGGTGATCGTTTTCGTCAGAAAACATTGATAGATTTAAATACCGCCAAAAAAACCCATACACTATATCGGACTGATCAATCATGGGACAATTATCTTTTCCGGGTGCAGTAGCACTTCTCTTCCTTGTTATGACCGCCGGAATCGCCGGGGCACAACCTGATGAGCCCATCGGAGGCGATATGGGCACCTACCGTATCCACTGCAACGTGGACGGGGCGAAGGTCTTCTTTAATGGAGACTACAAAGGGGAGATCGCCGAAGGAATTCTGGATGTTCCGGTATATGTGACCGGGACGCCATACCGGACCTTCACCATCGAAAAAGAGGGTTACAAGACCTATACCGGAACGATCACCTCGGTTCCGGGAAAAGGGCAGGTCATTGACATTTACGCCAAGCTCTCTGCCCTGCCGCTTGTCGAATACGGAACCCTCCACCTGCTGGTCACCCCCACGCTCTCCACGGTATTTCTTGACGGGAGCGAGATCGGGCTTGTTCCTCCAAACGGGGTACTCATTATCCGCGATATCGTTCCCGGCAACCATGCCATCCAGGTCTCGAAAGATGGATATATCACCCAGGACTTCGCGCTCTTTGTCGCCAAAAATGAGGTAAAAAAGGTGCCGGTAACGCTCCAGCCGGCGGGCTCCGGACTCCTGACCGTATCCTCGGAGCCCCCGGGCGGCCAAGTATTTCTCGACGGGAATTTGATCGGTGTGACGCCTATGTCCGTCAGTGATGTGGCAGTCGGTGACCATGAGATCCTGATCTCGATGACCGGATATTCTGATTATCGCCAGACCGTGACCGTCACTGAAGAGGGAGCAACGGTCTCGGCAGATCTCGTTGCATCCGTTCCGTCCGGCCGTGTGGGTCTTTCTCCGCTGGTGATGCTCGGTGCACTCGCCGGGTGTGCGTTCCTCGCATCCAGGAGGAGTTGATACCGTTCCGTCCATCCCGGATCGGCGCACCCCGGTGAGGCAGAAGTATCCGGCGGCGTGAAAACCCCATGGTACTCATTTACGATGCACAAACAGGGATTCTTGAAGACCGTTCAAAAGTCCTGAAGAGTGATGCCGAATGGCAGGAGATTCTCGGCGAAGAGGAGTTCCGGGTCGCACGGAAGAAGGGGACCGAACCGCCCTTCTCCGGGAAGTACCATGATGTTCATGCTATCGGACTCTACCGGTGCGTCTGCTGTGGTACCGACCTCTTCCATTCCGATTCAAAATTTGATTCCGGAACAGGCTGGCCGAGTTTTTCTGCGCCGGTCGATGAGCACAATATCCGGACCGAAACCGACCGGAGCATTGGTATGATCCGGACCGAGGTCCTCTGCGCCCGGTGTGATGCACATCTCGGGCATGTTTTCGATGACGGTCCTCCGCCGACCGGGAAGCGTTACTGCATGAACTCCGCTTCACTGAGATTTTTCCCGCTCTGAACCTCCGGATGCTTCCCGGGAGGAGCACGGGGGTCCGGCACGGCGAGAATGAGGTAGAACCAGGGCGGCACTTCCTCGATGCGCTCGATGCTGAAGCCCGCATCCCGGATCAGTGCCGCCGCGGTCTGTTCATCAAACCGGATGCTGATCGGCGGCCCGAAGGGAGTCGGCCTCTTCTGCCAGTCGAGATCGCAGAGCGTTCCGCCGGCTTTGACCATCAGGCGGGCATTCCCGAGGACTTTCCGCGGATCCGCGAAATCATGGAGATCGATGCCGAAGAAGATCAGGTCTGCACAGCCGGTACAGACCCTGGTCTCTTCGCCGGCCCCGACAATTCCCTCAACATTGCTGAGTCCTTCCTTACCGGCCCGGCCGAGCATCCGCGAGACGGCATCCCCGTTGATATCGATCCCGACGACTCTCCCGCTGCTCCCGGCGATACGGGCAGCCGGAAGGGCAAAAAATCCCTCACCGCACCCGACATCGATCATGATATCTCCGGGGCCAAACCCGGTTCGGCCGAGAATTTCTTCCGCATTCTGCCACGACCGCCGTGATCGTTCATCATGGTAGCTCATCTGCTGCCTCTCCTTCCGGCATTCCTGCCGGAATATCGTCTTCTCCGGATTTAAACGGGCCCTATCCGGAACAGGTCCCGGACGCGATCGGTCCCCCCCTTGCAGGAGAGGAGATCTCTTTTTGGCCACCAGCGAGTATAGTGATCAGGCATGCAGAGCTCCATAAAAGATGCCGTCACCAATGTCAGGGGAGGTCTTGCCGGGATACTTATCTACCTGGCAATAACCGCCGCCGTATACTTTGCGGCGTTCATGGCTGCATTCGGCAACGACACCCCGGGAGCCCGGCTCATCCTGGAATTCGCCGGGATCTACTTCATGGTGGCGCACCCCCTCTGGACCGTCCCTGTCGCATATTTTCTCGGCGGATGTTTCCTGTTTGCCCGTCATTCCGGCAGTGGCAGGGACACGGGTGAGTGAGTGGCCGGCACCGTGAAGGAGGTTGTATCCTGTGCGGAATGCCGATCCTACAATCGCGGAGAGGTGGAAGCCGCGGTCAGGAAAGCCCTGGATGCCTTGGGCGGTATCAGTTCATTCATCAGGCCGGGGAGCAGGGTTCTCCTCAAACCAAACCTTCTCCAGGGACTTCCCCCCGAGCGGTGCGTGACGACCCATCCCGAAGTGGTCCGTGCCGTATCGCGAATCTGCAGGGACCTCGGCTGCCGGGTGACGATTGCCGACAGCCCGGGGGGCGGGATACGCTACACCCCGGCAAATCTCAGGCGCCTGTATGCAGCTGCAGGGTATGATGCCGTGGCACGTGACACCGGGGCAGAGCTCAGCACCACTACCGGTTACCGCATCGTCCCCCACCCGGCCGGCCGTATGGCGAAGAGCTTTCCTGTCATCACACCCGCCCTCGAGGCCGACCACATCATTGTGATCTCAAAGGCAAAAACCCACCTCTGGACTCTCTATTCCGGCAGTGTCAAGAACCTGTTCGGGATCCTCCCCGGCCTGGAAAAACCGATGCACCATGCACGGTTCCAGGACCCCGATCATTTTGCCGGGATGATCCTCGACCTCAATGATCTGGTGCGGCCGTCCCTCCAGATCATGGATGCGGTCATGGTCATGGAAGGGGACGGGCCGTCCTCCGGGACTCCGAGGTTTCTGGGAGCGATCCTGGCCGGAAGAAACGCCACCGCTGTCGACCTGACCACCTGCAGGATGATGGGAATCCCTATCGCTGATGTTTCCACGCTCAAAGCTGCCCGTGAGAGGGGACTCCCGGGAAGTGGACCCGATCAGGTTTCCGTCATCGGGAATGCTCCCGAAGCCCTGCAGGGGCATGGTGTACGCCTTCCTTCAACATACCAGGGTCCGGGAAGAGGGATGCAGCCGAACCTGCTGCTCGCCCTCCTGCACCGGTTCGGCGGGGTGTACGCTCCGTATCCCACCATTCTCCCGGATCGCTGCATGCACTGCGGCCGCTGCGCCCTGATCTGTCCGGCAGGCGCCCTCACCCTTGAAGACGGGATACCGCACATACGACGGGAAGGCTGCATCCGGTGCTACTGTTGCCATGAGATCTGTCCTGCAGGATCGATCGCAATCCGGCCCGGACCGGTCAGGCGCCTCGTGACCAGGATTTCCGGGCTCTCCTGATCCCGGCCGGTCCTGGAGATCCAGGCCGGAGAATGCCTTCGCCCGGTGTGAATGATTCAATATCATAACTGCTATCTGACTTCAGGGGATATAGTGGATGGTAACACCTGGTGCTCCGAGTAGAGGAACTGCATGAGAGAGAAGGATTCACTGGTTATCACAGCGGGAGTTGTCATCGTTCTCGGCATTATTACGTATATCCTGATGGTGAGCATCACGACGGGATCGCTCTCCTCTCCGGGAGAAGGTTTTCCGGAACATGACGCCGGAGCGGTACCGGACGGTCTCCTCTACGCCGAAGATTTCGATCACGGGCTCTCCGGATGGACCCTGATCGGAAACCCGCAACCGGTGATCAGGGAGGACCTTGGAAATCCGCCACCCTGTTTCGACAACCGTGGTGATGATCTCTGGGATAATTTTGCGATATCGACGGAAACGTTCGATGATTCCGGTGGCCTGATCCTCGTGTGCGACATGTACGTGAACGATTCCCATCTCGACGGGTGCTGGGTTGACGGACTGTTCCGACTGGCACGGAATGAGTCCGGTGGCGGGGCGGTCATGCAGGTATCCTACCGGGTAATCGGCGAAGCCTGCTGGGGCAATCCGCCGGAAGAACGGGGATATGCCTACCGGGATTTTGGCATCATGAATGAATCCGGAAAATTCAGATTCAACACCACCAGAGCGAATGAGGATCTCGGAAAATGGCACAGGTATACCGTCGTAATCAGGCCCGATCGTATCGTGGAATTCTACGTGGATAGTGAACTTGCCTACCGGACCGAGGAAAAAATCGCTCCATCTGATTCCGGACTCTACCTGGTGATCGGGAACCGTTCACACCGGGATTTCGGTCCGGCCCTGATCGACTCCATCCGGGTGTATGCCTACTCGGAGCAGACCGTGGAATTCCTCACGGGACACCAGAAGGGACCTGATCCTTGAACCGGCACCATCAACCTAATTTTTAACCCTTCCTGTCATTTCTTTCCTGCGTGAAACGGAGGAACACCATGAAGGAACATACCATGATGGCCGCTGCGATCCTGCTCTTTTCCTGCGTCCCGGTCGTCCAGCTCATCGTTGCCTGCTGAACAGAGCCAACCTTACCCCGATAGCTATATTTTTTCCTTTTTCCCACATTCAGCAATCCATGACCGATCCGAGAGACAGGCTCTTTACGAAATGGAGGGAAAAACCCGAACTACGAGGAATATTTGCCCGTGCCCGTCGATCATGGTCTGCCGCGATCTCCCGGAACACCTGGAAAACCAGGTAGGAGAGGAGGCCTCATATGACTGATACGTTATGCCCGTTTGACAAGAAGCCCTGCATCGGGGATCGCTGCATGGTTTTCCGCGAGGATTCCGGAACCTGTGCATTCCGGTCCATCGGCATGCCGGTAAAAGGAGCCGCTCATCCGGCGAGGAAAAACGAGGACCGTTCAGCCTCGAAACGGTTCAGTGCCCATCTCTTTGACTAGGGGATGACAATGCAGAGCATGAACCTGAATCGCGAACGGTACCGGAACATGATGTTCCGCATCCTGTTCTGTATCCTTTTTACCGTCATGTTCACCTGGCAGGCTGCAGCGGTACCACGCGAAGCGGCGATAGGCGATGATGTCCCCCTTTCGGGAACAGCGATCGGGGCAGACAGGGTGTATCTCTTCATGACCGGCCCGGGAGTTCCCCCGGACGGATCACGAATGGACAGCAGCATCTCTCCGGTGATTACCGGAGAGCCCGATACCTTCACCCAGGTCGATGTCTCGCAGGACACGTGGAACTACACCTGGCGGACAGGGAGAGTTTCCGGAGGGCTTGCGGAAGGGAAGTACACGGTGTATGCGGCAACGATGCCGGTTGCACGGAGCGCGCTGGCCGGCGTCCCATACTCGAGTACCGATATCGTACTGTACCGTCCGGTAACAACCGGCCGGATCGTCGTGCAGTCAACACCTGCGGGGGCGCAGGTATCCCTCAACAACCGTTACTCTGGTGACACGCCGCTCGACCTCCCGGATCTTTCGCCGGGAACCTATGTGGTGCTCATCGAGGCAGACGGATATCTTCCGGCAGAACAGACCGTCAGGATCGCCGCTGGCGATACCGAAAGGCTTGATATCGTGCTCCAGCCGGCGGACCTCCCGGCGACCACAGAGACGAGCCCCGCAGAAACCGCCACGGCAGTTACCTCCGCGCCCGGCACACCGGCCGGGGTTCCGGTCTCTGCAGCCGCGGCCCCCGGCGCTGTCATAATCGCAGCCCTGTTCGTATTCCGGAGAACCGGACGGTGATATCCTCAGGCCTCTCCGCCTCCGTAAACCGGAGGAAGGATAGTCTTAAGAGGATTCTTGCCGATGGATGCTACTGAGGTGACTGTTCGATGTGCACTGTCGGAGGACCCGTTGATATGGAAGTACCGCCTGACCGGGTCAAAGGTAAAAACTACAAATGCAAAGAATGCGGGGAAAAATTCATAAGTGTCAGCAAACGGCCGATGTGCCCCTCCTGCCAGTCAGAAGACGTGGAAGAAGCATAACGGTCATCGCCCCATACCTTCCTTTTTGTTGGCAGTCCTGATGTGAACTTCGGGGACCGAAAATCCTTACCAGACCGGTTCTTCCGGACAACCCGGAGCCGCTTCACGCCCGGATTAGAACCCTGCCTTTCCCGCGGTTGGCGATATCCCCCCGGAACGCAGCCATCCGGTAGTGTTTTCCCCCGTACTGCACGTCTTCTGTTCCGTTCTTCCGGAATGTCGGAAGGAACTGGTGTGCCGTCCCGAAGATCCTGCAGATCCCTCCGGTCATGTTCCCGCAGGGCCGGAGACAGTCCCCGCCGATAGTCAGGGTTCCGCCCCGCATCTCCACCCCCGGGAGATCTCCGCAACTTCCGTGGATGTGAACCTCTCCGCCGCTGAGGTACTCGGCAGCGAAATCCCCGGCGTTGCCGAGCACCTCGACCGTTCCCCCGCGCATCCCTCTCTTCTCTCCGCGATAGCCGGCTGCGCAGTAGTGGCCGGCATCTCCCTCGCAGCGGATAAATCCGCCCCGCATCTCCCGGGCGAGCCAGGAATCAGCATTCCCCCGGATGATGATCTCTCCGGCGCTCATGAAATTCCCACAGTGCATGCCGATATCGCCTTCCACGATGATACGCCCGGCGTTCATATACTCACCGACCCGTTTGATGACCCCGGTGTCCCCTGTCAGGATCACCTCCACCTGGTCCGGGGAGACCGCCGGGCCCTCGACCGTAATAAAGAAGAGATCCTCGAGCTTCCTCTCCTTGTTCCCTTCGTAGACCCGGATATCGTTCTTCCGGAGGAAATTCTGGGGGATGATGGTCTCTGCTTCGATGGGGATCCTCGGCTTTGCCCGGGGCCGTGTCTTGAGGATGACTCTCATAGGGATGCCTCCGTTCTGATGCTGAGCCCCCGGGGCAGGTAAACATCCTGGACGGGGTAGTTCCGCATCCTCACGGTGTAGTACTGCTCGAACTTCTTCACAAACTCGGCATCCTGGTTCAGGTCATATTCGGGCGGGACGTCTGCCCGTGACCAGATCGTGCTGTTTGCCCCTTCCACAACCACCTCCCCGTCCCTGGCCACAACCCGCCCCCGCTTGATGGTATACGCTGTCTTCGCAAACCCCGCCATCACCTGCTGATAATCGACGGCCGGGTCAAGTTCGTCGGGTTTCAGGGGATAGATGGCGATATCGGCCTCTGCGCCCGGAGCGAGATAGCCTTTGCCGATTCTGGTGATGCCGAGAGCTTTTGCCTGTGCCGCACGGGTCATCACCGCTATGTCGTACCAGTCAAGCTCACGATCGATGGCAAAGAGAGGGACGAAGTGCTCGGTCCGGGGATCGATAACGTTCCGTTCATTCTCACGAAACCGGCTGCTCATCAGCAGGGCGATAATTTCCGGGTACTTGACAAAAGGTGCTCCGTTTGGATTGTCGGTGGCGAGCATGCACTGCCAGGGATTCTTCGTCAGGAGGGCAAGTTCGAGACCAATCGCCCACATGACACAGTTGACCAGGCTCTTTCTCCCATAATAGACCGGGATGATACCCGATCCGGTCTCCAGCTCCACGTCGTGGTTGCTCCACTTGTTGCGGTGGAGCATATAGAGCTTCCATTCCATCGGGCCGTCGGCGGTCATGGTGGTGGTCCGGCCGAACATGATCTGTCCCATGTCGATGGCCACCTGCGGCCTCGCATTCACCGCCCGGGCAATTTCCTCGGATTTCGAGCAGATATCCTGCCAGGTCGAACCGCCATACGAATGGAACTGCACATGGGTGAGGTACAGGCTCTGGCGTTCCCGGTTGAGATCGGGAGCCAGACCGATGGTATCGAGGGTGGTCTGGTAGTTGCCCGGTACGCCGAGGTTATTGCAGTGAATATGTACCGAATGCGGAAGGTTGAGGAGTTCGTTTGCCTGGATCATGGTCGCGATGATCTCGGCAGGGGTGACCCCGAAGTGGGGCACCTCATCATGGATGCTGTGGACATCCTCCCCCCACCCCCATGCCTCGGTTCCTCCGGGATTTGTCAGCTTGATGGCAAATCCTTTCACCGCGGCGAGCGTCCAGGCAACCACGGCCGCGGCACGCTTTACATCCTTATCCCGGACCGCCTCCATGATCGACCAGTTCCCGTCAAAGAGGGTGTTTGCCAGCATATCCTGGTGCGGTGTTGCGGTGAACTCCTCATGGGTATGGCGGGCTTCGAGCGGCGCCATGGCGCCCTCCAGCACCGTGGTGTATCCCATACTGCTGTACCGGTAGGAGTTGCCAAAGGTGGTCGGGACACTGTACCCCGAAGTCACGTGCATGACCCCTTTCCGTGCGGTCCTTCCCGCACGCATATCCTCGGGACTCATGTACCGCCCGAAATTCACCTTGGTGCCGCAGACATGGGAATGGGAGTCGATTCCGCCGGGAAGGGTCAGGCAGCCGCCGGCATCGATGACCGGCGCTCCGTCATTCACCTCTTCCACGATCTTCCCGTCCCGGATGGCGATATCCATGATCTCCCCCATGATTCCGGAGATGGGATCGATGACGTAGGCATTCTTCACCCATAGCCCGGTCATGATCCTTTCGCCTCCTTCACCCGGGCATAGATCTTGCTGAGGATCTCAAGATCGCTCGGGTAGGTTCCGTCGAAGAGTTTCCGCGTCCTGATAGGGACGCCGTCCATTCGATAGGCTGTCCCCTCGGCATCGATCCCGGTTACGGCAACCGGGATCTGGAGTGTGGCAAGGTGGGTGGTTGCATTGACGTGCGGATCGATCTGGATCGTGGGGATACGCGCGAGGTGCTCGGCACATGCCCGGGGGAAATGCGCCCCCGGGTCGCTTGCCACTACCAGGCAGGCATCGCACTCGCCCCTCCGGAGGATATCGACACTGGTCGTCTCACCCGGGTTATAGAAGGCGATGCCCCGGGCGAAATCGACGGCATAAGGATATCCGGTGATCCAGGTGAAGACCTCGTTTGAGCCGTACACGTTCCAGTGCCCCCGCATCGGCGAGATGGTGAACTTGGTATGCCGGTTGAGCTCCTCGGTCAGCTCGATGGCATTCCGGACATTCTTGTTCTTGCCAGGTGACATAGTGAGACCGAGTCCGAAGAAAATTGCCCCGAATTTTGCCTGCATGCAGATATCGGCAACCCTGAAGAGCTGCTCCCGGGTCACTCCTGCAATTTTCGGGGGGATGAGATCCCGCTTCCCCCGGACGATAGCTCGCAGGGCAGAGAGGATGGCATAATCCCCGCCCCGTTCCACCTTGATGAATTCATCGGCAACCGCCGAGGATTCGGTCTTCCGGACATCGACCACGATAACCTTTCGCTCTTTGAATGCCTCCTTCACGAAGAACCCGTCTGCATAGGTGGTATAGCGGCTCATGTGCCGCGGATGGGCGTCGATAGGGTTGGCACCCCAGTACACGATGACATCCGCCCGGTTCTTTACCTGTCCGAGCGTACAGCCGGGATGGCCGACCTCCTGGATGGCCATGATGGACGGACCGTGGCACACGGTCGATGTGTTGTCGATCACCGCGCCGAGAAGTTCTGCGAGGTGGACACCGACACTCTGGGCTTCGCCGTGTGTTCCGCTCCATCCATAGAGGAGGGGACGGTCGGCATCGATGAGGATGTCGGCAGCTTCCCGGATCGCGGCATCGTAGGTGATATCGCTCCAGCTCCTCCCTTCCTTCCTGATCGGGTTTTCCAGCCGGCGGTCGCCCATGAACTTCTCGTTTGCGAGGGTACAGCCGTTCTCCACGCCGATGACCCGGTTCTGGTCCACTTCAACGACCAGATCATCGCAGAGGCACCCGCAGAACGGGCAGACCACGTCTTCAACCTTCATAACCGCTTCCTCCGCACTGCTCCATGAGATCCTTCACCGCGGGAACCGGGGCGGTTGTGGGCTCGATGGTCACCGCCGTGGTTTTGAAATCGGGCATCCCGGTCCCGTGTGTTTCCGGGTCTACAAGGAAGTTCGCGAACGGACCGAGGCAGACAAAGACCTCTCCCCGGTCCAGACCTTCGGCGGGACACGCAACCATCACCACGGCACCCTGGTCGCTCCTCACGCATACGTGGTCTCCTTCTTCGATCTCCAGCTCGAGCATGTCCACCCGGTTCATGTGCAGGGAGGAGGCCTCTTCCCGGTATGCAGGGCTGTTCTTCCGTTCAACATACGATCCCTGCCGGATGGTTCTCCCGGTGTTCAGGGCCGCTCTCATAGCTCTTCCTCCGGTGCATGGACCGCTTCAAGAAGCCGGGCAACCGTTATGGCCCCGTTCGGGCAATGGTTCTCACAGGTTTTGCAGCCGGTGCATTTCTCGACGTGAAGCACCTGGCACTTTCCTTCGCTCACCTTGAGCAGGAGCTCGTCGGTGGATGCCTTGCCGCCGAATGACATCTGGGAGTCGATCAGTTTGTTTACCGGACAGGCGACCGCGCAATTCCCGCATCCCATGCACCGTTCCGTATCGACATCGATCCGGAACGAAAAGGAGAGCGCGGTATTGTCATAAAACATGGTCTCGAGGATTCGCCCGCTGGAGAGCACGCCGTTCGGGCAGGCCTCGACACAGAGGCCGCACCGGATGCAGTGGCCCTGGTGAATCCTCGGCTGCCACCCTTCAGGTGTCCGGATGACGTCGATAGCACCGGGAGCGGGGCAGGCC
>JAAEET010000041.1 GCA_013415565.1 Methanomicrobiales archaeon | reverse complement strand
GTCCGTTTCATCGATCTCGATGGCGGGTTCTACGGGATCGTTATCCCGTCAGGTGATCAGTTCATTCCCGATAATCTCTCGCGTGCTTTTATGGCTGATGGCATACCCGTCAGGTTCACCGCGATGATCGGGAATCAGGAACCGGGGATCACCATGTGGGGAAAGACAATCCACCTGATTTCGTGTGAAAAAATTGATCGCACCTTCTCCAAACAGGGCACGGTCCGGTTCATCGATCTCGAAGGCGGGTTCTATGGGATCGTCACGGCAACCGGTGAACAGTACCTCCCCATGAACCTTGCACCCGAATTCAGCGTTGACGGGTTCGCGGTAGAGTTTACCGCCAGGGAACGGCTGGATCTCAGCACCACGGAGATGTGGGGAGTCCCGGTCGAGCTGATCAGCATCAGCGCCGCCGGCCGGCAGGAAACTCCGCTCACCGGGTCCTGGAAGCTGATCAGCTACCGCGACGGAGCTGCCTGGCGCACCCCTGTGCCGGGAACGGAAATAACGGCAGTATTCGGTGACGATGGCAGACTCAGCGGCAGTGCGGGGTGCAACCGGTACTTTACATCCTATAATGCAACCAACACAGATCTGACCGTTGGGCCTGTCGGGTCCACGGAAATGTATTGTGCGGGGGCGATGGATCAGGAATCCGCCTACCTGCAGCTGCTGGCGACAGCATCGGCATTCATGGTGGAAGAGGAGATTCTCACCATCACCGACCAGAGCGGGCGGGCGATATTGACCTATCACCACGAGATCCCAAAAGCCAGCGGCACGGGAACGATAGTGGTGACCTTTTCCCGAACAGGCGGTTTTGCGGGCAACGACGACCATCTGGTCCTCTATCAGAACGGTAGCGCTGAGGTGACCCGGAAAGACTACATGACACGGATCACCGTACCGGAAGAGACGGTCAACGCCATTGCCAATCTGCTTGCAGATGCGGGGATATCGGGTCTCAGCGATATGTACCCTGCACCGCAGGAGGGAGCAGATCTCTTCTCCTACGTTCTTACCTACGGTGACAAGACCATCCGGATGGAGGAGACCGCGGTTCCGGATGTTCTTCGTCCTATCGTCGACCTCTTGTGCGAGATCATCGTGACCAGTGCACCCGATGATATCGCACCTCCCTTCCCCTCCTGATTTTTTTATGCTTCACAGGCTCCACGGCTTGGTTTGTTGGATAAATATCTTTATATGGTATAGAAGGATAGTACCTTCCATCGCCTTGGTGAAGAGGATGCCCAACCCAGAGATGGAACAGAGACCGACCCCGGTCGCTCCACGAGTGAGTGATCAAGGGGTTTTCGAGGAGATCGTGTGGCTGCACGGCCTCATGGCCGAAAGTATGCCTATCAGGTCTGCCTATTACGGGGTCCGGGACCAGGTCCGGGGCCCGCAGCTGGTGAGGTACTCGGCGGAGAAAGAGGGAATCTATTTCCAGGAGCCCATGCAGCACCAGGACTATGGAATCACGGATGAGGATCTCCACGAGGCAGTCCGACAGGATGCCCTGTTTGCGGAACACCACGGGATCTCCCGTATAACTCCGGAAATCAGCCGGAAGTTACAGATCCTGTATATGATCTGACCCGGTTCCCGGTCATGCACTGCTCTCCAAAGGATACTTATCTCCTCTGTGTGTACAGCCTACTGTATGACGCTCATGATCAGGGGCAGGAGAGCCCTGTGCGGTTTCCCTGCACGCGGGCTGATCCTGACCTTCATTCTCGTGATCATCCTTCTTTCTGCCGGGTGTCTCGAGCCCTATCCCGGGGGGGAAGGTCAGGAAGTACCATCAGGCCCCGGCGAGACCCCGGCAGCCACCGGGACGATGACGCCCGTCCCGACCACGGTGCCGGGTGCAAGGGGTATTCCCGCAGATGTCCCGGCATCCGGATACATCGAACGGTCGTATGGCTATGTAGCCATCACCGGGCAGCCGGAAAACTCGCTCAGCTACATCGAGGCCACCGGGACGAAGGATGCGTCCGGTAAGGTGACGATCACAGGGAGGATCAGAAATGATGGACCAGGACCCCTGAACTTCCTCCACGTGACCTATAACCTGTTTGACGCGAACGGCAACATTCTCGGCAATGCCCATGCAAGCGTCGAGTATGTCGGTTCAGGAAAGACCTGGAAATTCACCACCGAACCGGTCAGTGTTCCGGGTTACCAGTACTTCGAGCTGGCCGGGATCGTGATGCAGTGAAGAGGAACCACTCTCCCTTTCTCAGACCATGATATTCGTCTCAGAAAACGGCCTGATCCGGATCAGGATATAATCCCGCATCCGTGAGGGCATGATATCTGCTATCTCCCCCATAGTTACACCCTCTTCGACCGGGATCTCCCGCAGGACCGGGGCATAGGAGTCGTAGGGAAGCTTTACCCGGAGTCCCGTCATCTGGACCGTGACGGGAGTTGGTGAAAGGACATCGTGAATCTCTTCCACCTGTTCATTGATGATATCCATCAGGCGTGCGGGTGAGACAGAGGGGGGATCTTTCGCAATTTCTTCACGCCTCCGGTCAAGAACCCGGGTGATCTCGTCCACTACTTCATCCAGCTTGTCAAGTTCCTCGGATTCCTTGGTTCGGTGCATAAACCGACCAACATTCCCGACGTATCCGTCAACCGGCGGGTCGATGATCCGCTGGAGGGTCTCTTTGTCCGGTCCCCCGCACACGACGATGGGAATATTGATACCACGCCGCAGAACCTGAAATTTCTGCTCGATGCAGGTCTCAAAGTCGCCGAGAAGATACACGGCGAGGTCATGCTCGTTGATCACATCCCGTTCCTCATCATTCATCTGGGCTATCCGCTTGCCGAACCCCCGGGCAAGGCCGACCATATTTGTTTTCGCCCCGAACCTCCGGATATATTCGGCGACATCGCAGGATGCGTGGGGCAGGTGGTGGATCTCCAGACTCATGGTCACCACCGCAATCTCGGTTCCAACCAGTGGCGACGGGGTAATCTCACCCATCAGCGGCTTTCCGATTGCGGCGATCAGCCCGATATCGTCCTTTGGCACCAGGGCCTGGAGGACTACCTCCTGCGCCAGGACATGCTTCTGGATGATGTAGCCGCCCAGATCCTCGATGAGGTCGATGATTTCGTCGTGGCGGTAGATACCTCCCTTGTAGGTCACCGGAACGAGGTTCACAGGCTCTCCCCCATCAGCGCAAATTTTTCCCGGACCAGTTCCTCAACGTCTTCCGGAAGGGTGTCCTCGCTTGCCACCAGGTAAAATTTCTCCTTTCCGTACCACTGGCGACGGACTTTGAATCCCTCAGGCTGGATTACCATCAGAGCATAGATCAGGTCTTTGTAGATGGACTCGCTCGGATCAAAAACCGGAAGATTCTCGATAGTTTCCATGCTTTGCCCTTCGACCGAAAGAATGATGGTGAACCGGTCGGGCTGATCAACGGATTCCTTTCCGTACTGCGCCCAGAGAATCTGCAGGAGCGGCGCAAGGTAGGTCTCATCACCAATAGAAATGGTGATCTTCTGCTCTGTTGCCGTCACTTCGGCAAAATCGCGGAGGTGGACGATCCCGGGAAGTTTCTTGGTGACCCCCGCCGCCACGAAAATGGGGACCGCGGGATCGATGAAGATATGGAGTTTCTTTATTGCCCGGATAAGATTATGGTCGAGGAGAACCACATCGGCGATACGACGGTAATAGGCTCCTCCGGTCGGTTCAGTGCATTCCACTTCAAAGTACTCAACCTGTTCCATTTATTGACCCTTGATGAATCCGGAGGCAAGCAGAGCCGATCCCACCGCACCGATGTACTGCGAATGGTTGGGAACGACAATATCCGTCTGCAAGAGGTCACCCATCGCACGGACCAGTCCCTGGATCAGGGAGGTCCCTCCAACCATAATCACCGGTTCCTTGATATCAACTTCCTGGAGCTGCTGCTCGAATACCTGTTCTGCAACGCTGTGACACGCGGCGGCGGCAACATCTTCCGGCGTGCTGCCTGCCGCCAGTGCATTGACCAGGCTCTGTGTTCCGAACACGATACAGTAGCTGTTCATGGGCACCATCGTCGACATTCCTTTCATGGCAAGGGGCCCGAGCTCGGTGATGTCCACTCCCAGCCGTTTTGCGGTCATCTCCAGGAACCGCCCGCTTGCTCCTGCACAGATACCGCCCATGGTGAAGGTTCCCGGAATACCATCCTGGACGCTGATGGCCTTGTTGTCCATCCCCCCGATATCGATGACCGTGGAAGGACCATGCTGGGAGTCCGCCAGGTACACCGCTCCTTTGGAGTTGACGGTGAGCTCTTCCTGGATGAGATCCGCACCGATCTTCTCCCCGACAAGGAAGCGGCCGTATCCGGTGGTTCCGACCGCCTCGATCTCGTCGCGGGCTATTCCCGCTTCCTTCAGGGCCTGTTCGATAACATCCTCTGCGCTCTTCAGAACAGCCGTGGTAGGGAGCCATCCGGTCCCGATAATCCGGTTATCCTGCATGACCACCGCCTTGGTGGTGCTTGATCCGCTGTCCACACCCATGGTGAGGCCTTCCTGCACCTCGCGGGCGAGCAGCGCCCTCCTTCTGGCAATGGTGGTGAGGGCTTCCATCCGGGTGAGCAGCGTTCCCGCAGTCGTACGCTCGGTGAACGAGTAACTGACAACCGGGAGACGGGAATTCTCGTGAATATACCGCCTGAGTTCGTTTCGGACGATCGCCGCCTCGGCGCACCTGAAACAGGTGGCAATGAAGACCGCGTCCGCCTCGACACTCCCCTCAACCAGTGCCCGTGCGCGGGCAATTGCCAGCTTCAGGTCCGGACTCCGGACATCGAGACCGAACAGGTCAAACCCGGACCTGATGTCTTTCAGGGTAATGTCCGGGAAGAAGACCTCCGCATCGACCGATCGTGCGGCTTCGGCAATCTCGTTCTGGACCCCGCTGTATTCCGGGCCGCAGGAGAGCTGGGCAATCCGGACCCTGCTCATGTCCCGCCTCCGGGAAGCTCCTGGAGGAACTTACTGATCGCAGCCACAAACTCAACCCCCTCTTCGTCATTCCGGGGGTAGAGAAGATCGAGGACGGGTATCCCGCGCTTTCGCAGCAGGAACTGGATCAGTTCGTTTGTCCGTGCACACCCCATGCAGCCGAACGAGAAATCTGCATCATGAATGAAGACCGCCGCCTCTGCTTCTTCGATCATCGGACCATACAGGGACATCCGCCCCCTCACCCCTGAAGGGACCTCAACCGCTGCGTACTTCAGTCCCTTCTTCGGGTCTTCGGGGGTGATCTGGAGCGGGGGCGATTCGAGGCCGGCGGTCTGGATCTTCTCGCGCACCTGGAGGGCTGCGGAAAGGGGCTGGTGACCGAACCTGGCGACCAGGTCGGAGAGGATGAGGCTGGTTGTCGGGTAAATAAAAACCTTTGCCATGGTCAGGACTCCTGCGATTCGATGATCTTCTGCAGTTTCCTCGCATCCAGCCGAACCGGGGTAGCAGCACTGACAGGGTGAACCGGCTGGTCGGGTGGCCTGCCCGGAAGTTCCTGGATGCCCTTTGATACATGCCGGATGAGGGAAATCTCGAACTCATGCCCGAAGTAACCCGGTCGCGCACCGCCAAGGTTGGCGCGACACCGGCGCGGATCGCCGGGCGGGAACCCACGATCCTTGACAAAGATATGCGGAGGATCAAATTCCCTGAGGCGGGCGATGATCTGATCGACCTCTTCCTCGCTGCCTGTGATCTGGAGACCGAAACAGGTCTCCTTGATCATGACCCCTTTGGAGATCTCGTATGCCCGGATGGCGAGATCGGACGGGGTCATGTCCGGCGATTCCACAAAGACGTATTTGGTTACCGTGCCCACGTATCGCGGCGTGTATTCCTTCATTTCCCCGCCTCACGTATGAATACCGTCTCTTTCTCCTGGTAATCCTTCAGCTTTTCCGGTTCAAGGATGCGCCCGATGATATTCGTTCCATCGAACGGTTCCGAAGTCGGTCCGAATTCACTGTTATCGGTGGTCCGGACTCCCACCAGCCCCGAGCCTTTCCGCGAATCATTGGTGATCGCGAGCGTCATTGCCGGGACCGTATCGTGGGGTGTATTCTCCGGGATGATCGTTACCCCTTTTGGTATTGAGGGCTTGAAGAGATAAACATCCTCGAAATGAAAGAAGAAGGGAAGCCGTCCGATGCGGTGCTGGTGGAGCCCGGTCAGCTTGCGGAAGATCTCGCAGGAGGCCGGGGCATGTTCATCATCGAGGGAAATGTCGATAACCTTCCCGAAGGGGACCGTGGTGAGCTCAACCCGGCGGGTTTGCAGACATTCGAGGGTTGTCGAGGGAACCTGGTCGACGACCACCCGCTCTTCGCCCGGGGTATCGATCGTGAGGGTGATTTCACGTTCCCCGGCAATCTCCTGCGCCCGGGGAAGTGTCTTTCCCAGGAGGTCAAACCGCTCAGGCTGAACTGTCACGCAGAGAAAGTCGCCCTCACGGGCAAGCCGGGCAAGCTCGATACCACGGGTGATCTGCCCCACGACCGTGTGGGCCGGGGATGCCGGAATATCCTCGATATAGAGATAGATGCCGCCCCTGCTCTTCCCCCGTGTGCGAACAGTAACGACTCCCTCCCTCCGCGGGAGATAAATTTCTTCGGGAACGTCGGTCTCGCTCCGGGAGAGATCGACGATATGGGTACTGCCGGAGCGGCTGACGGTGAACAACCCTTCGCGGAGGGTGAGGAGCAGGTGCTCGACACTCTTCGCCGTAGTGGTATCGATTCCATCCGGGGAGAAACCCTGGGCGGTAATCACTGCCCGGGTCACGATCTCCATCCCGTCTTCAAGAATGATATCGCGCTCTGTGGTGGTAAACGACCGGCTCGTATCAGCCCAGCTGATAACCTGTTCGATCCTGGTGATCGTATCTCCGGTCGTCCACCGGTCGAGGACCCCCATGCCGCTGACCACCCTGCCGATGATACCCCCGTTTTTCCCGGCACCAAAATCTGCAGAATGGCGCATCTTGGAGAATATCAGGTATGATCGTTTGGGATCATATCCGCCGCAGCCAAGAATGACATCGCCCCGTTCATACAGGTGGGCAACCCGGGCAGGCCGAATGTCACTGGAAAAAGGTCCGAAAGCGGCAGCGTACCGGTCATGCCAGTGGATCGGGTACTGCCGGGAAAAGACGGGGGAATTGAAAACCGGCTCCTCATCCCCCGCCGGCTCGACGGTAATCTCCCCTCTGGTGGTTGTTATCCGGTAGCTGGACGTCCGCGTTGATTCCCGTGATACCGGGCGTATCACAGCGACCGAGCAGCGTGGATCCCGATCGGGTATGATTGCTCCCAGCCGTTGTTCACCCTCTATCTCGAGCTCCTCCCCATCGAGATGGATGGTGATGGTAGTCATCCCTTCACGTCAGCCTTTCCCATGATCTGGCGCTCATCTTCGGTCAGGCTGGCCAGCACTTCTTCGGTGTTCCCGATCTGGACAATCTTGCCACCCCGCATAAGCGCCAGCCGGTCGCAGATATCCTTGACAAAGTCCATATCATGGGATACCACAATGAACGTCTCATCCATCTCGCCTCTGGCATGGAGAATGGAGTGTTTTACATCGATTTTGGTCAGCGGGTCCATGGTTCCGGTCGGCTCGTCCAGGATAATCAGCCGGGGTTCACGGATGAGAACCTGGGCAAGAGCCACGCGGTGCCGCTCACCCTCCGAGAGCTGCCCGGGATAGCGGTCAAGGATCTCCCTGCTCTTGGTTTCGGTGAATCCTGCCATCCGGAGGGTCAGGATAGCTTTTCGCATGGCGAGTTCCTTCGGGAATTCAAGTCCGATGGCATCCGTAAGGTTGTCAAGAACGGTCCGGTGGGGATAGAGGTCGTACTCCTGATGGAGCAGGCCGATGTAGCCTTTCGCCCGTCCCCGGTTCTCGATCCCGGGCTTGGTCATGTCCACGACGTCATCTCCGATCCTGATATTCATCTCCCCGGATGTTGGTTCGACGAGGCCGGAGATGATACGGGAAAGGGTGGTCTTCCCGGCACCGCTCTTCCCGATAATGCCGAAAATCTCCCGTGCGGATACTTCAAAGGACACACCGTTCACCGCCCTGACCACACCGCGGTCAACGGAGATATACCGTTTGTACACGTCCCGGGCGACCAGAATTTTATCCCCCATCTCAGGACTTTCGAATGTTTCGGTGTCGGAGAGGCCCTCCATGAATGTATTGATGACTTCGACAGGACTTCCGAGTTTGACAATCCTGCCCTCCTCGAGGAGCATTGCCCGATCGGCCACATCTTCGATAACCTGCGAGAAGTGAGAGGTAACCAGCATTCCCATATTGTTGATTTCTGCCGCTTCCGTCAGCATGGTGTGAACGAGGTGAGCGGTCTGGGGATCGAGAGTTCCCGTCGGTTCATCGGCAAAGAGCAGGAATGGTTCCTTCGCCAGCTGGCGGGCGAGGACGACCCGCTGCTTTTCCCCGCCGGAAAGGTCCCTGGCGATATGCATCATCCGATGGGAGAGGCGGACCTGGTCCACAAGATCGGCGGCTCTGGTGATTGACTTGTCCTGGGGATAGTTGATATCGTCGAGAGCGTGGAGGATGTTCTCAATGACGCGGTCATTTCCATAGAGCGCAAAGGTGCGCTGGAACATGATTGCCGTACTCCGCATAATCCGGCGCTTCATGACGCTGTTGCGGTCGTCCCAGAAGTCGACATCCATCGCGTGCAGCGTTCCTTTGCATTTCGGGCATGCTTTTCCTGCGGTGCTCCCCACACCAACAAATTCACACGAATCACAGGCAGCAACATGATAGACTATTGATCCCGAGGAGGGTGGTTGTTCGACACCCCGCATGAGGTGCATCAGGACGGTCTTTCCTGCCCCGCTCCGCCCGATAATTCCGAGGACTTCCCCTTCTCCCATCTCAAAAGAAATATTGTCAAGGACCCGTTTCCCGTCAAAGTCCATGCAGAGATTGTCTATCGTGATAAGTGGCTTCATTCCTCTCCTCTCATATCCTAATGTTGCATTCAGGACATATTACTTTTTATATAAAGACAAACCGGGAGATCAGACCGTATTGAGGTTTTTCACTATTTCCACCACATCCCTGACATTTTTTACGATATAGTGGGCCGCCTGGTACAGATCGGCAGGTTTGTCCCCCGGTTGCTGTTCCGAGAGAACGGCAACATCTGCCCGCTTCATGGCACAGAGGTCGTTGATCCCGTCTCCCACCATCACTACCCGGTCGTACTCCTCCTGGAGATCGGCAACGATCTGGGCTTTCACCGTGGGTGTTGCCACCCCATATACCCGGTCGCGGGGAACGCCCAGATAATCTGCCATCTTCTCGAGTTTCGTCACCCGGTCCCCCGATGCGATAAATGTCGGGACACCAAGTGAGTGGAGCTCCCGGATCGCTTCTTTTGCCCCTTCAAAGGGTCTTCCCCCGGTTGTGACGGTAAACTCTATCGCTCGCTCGTCCATGTTCAGGATCGCACCGCTGTTGAGGGTGACAACCGACTCCCGTTTACAGACCGCCCAGACGTTCCTGATACAGTCCTGGAGGTCACCGATTGTCGCTTTTATATCTGAATACAGAGCATCCCCGATCTCATCTGCCGTGGTGATCTTCCGGGTGCAGCTGATACCGAACCCGGTCTGGTGGGACACGAGATACGACGACAGAAGCTCGGAGGGATCTGCGGCAATCACCTCCCGTGAATGGACGTGGATGACAACGAGAACCCGTTCCGGGGAACTGAACGTCAGAGTGACGGTCTCGATCCCCGGGAGGAGCTTCTGCCGGGCAATGTCCTTTGCCACCCGGTAGGTATGGAGGAGCGTTCCGGCACTGTCAAAAACCACGGCAACCGACATGGATCATCCCGCAAAGTTCTTTGGAACGGATTGGCATGTTATGATCAGATGGTCCATGACCGTATCTGATACGGCAGAGAAAATAAAGAAGATGGAAATCCGGGGTGCAGGCCGGATTGCCCGTGCGGCGGTTGCAGCATTACGGGATGAGGCGGAACGCGCCACGGCCCCGGATCTTCCGGCATTCAGGGAGGCAATCGGGCATGCCGCCGGGCTGCTGCTCGCCACGAGACCGACGGCGGTCTCCCTTCCGAATGCCGTCCATCTGGTCATGGGTTCACTGTCCGGCGACATTCATTCGGTGGCAGAGGCAAAGGAGCGGTTTTCTGCCGCCTGTACCCGGTTCATCACACGGTCGGGGGAAGCGGTCGACCGGATCGGTACGATCGGGGCACGGCATATCAGGGACGGGGATGTGGTGATGACCCACTGTAACTCGGAGACTGCCCTCGCCTGCCTCCTCCAGGCCCACCGGAACGGCACCCGGTTCGAGGTCTTTGCCACCGAGGTGCGTCCCCGCAACCAGGGGCATCTCACCATCAGAACCCTGAACGATGCGGGAATCAGGACCAGTTTCATCGTGGATTCCGCAGCCCGGTACTTCATGAAGGAGGTCGACCTCGTCGTGGTCGGGGCCGATGCCGTCACGGTCAACGGTGCAGTGATCAACAAGATCGGGACATCGCAGATTGCGCTGGCTGCCCACGAATCGCGGACGTCGGTGATGGTTGCTGCCGAGACGTATAAGTTTGCCCCCCGCACCATTCTCGGTGAATGGATCGAGATCGAAGAGCGGGATGCCGCTGAAGTACTGACCCCCGAGGTTGCGGCGTCGCTCCCCCGGGTCAGGATACGGAACCCGGCATTCGATGTGACCCCTCCGGGATACATAGACCTGATCGTGACCGAGGAAGGAGCTATCCCCCCACAGATGGCCTATCTCATCATCAGGGATTACCTGGGATGGGAGATCGGGGAGTTCGCCCTTCCGCCTTCAGGACCGGGGGCCGGCGGGTGCCCATGAGGGATCGGCAAACCGGGCAGCCGGTGTCCGCGCCCGGCATGACCGTGCCGGAATACCGCCCGTGGGTGGTCGGCAGTCTCGCGGCATCGGGGTCGACCGGCATCGGTCCCGTTCTCTATGACAGGGGAAGCCCGGAAGGAGTCGGGATCTGCGGATGCCCGGCTGACCGCCACCGGATGGAACCAAACCCATTCCGACGAAGAAATAATTGACAGAGGTGAAGGTATGGACCTGGAGTTCATGAAACTGCATGGAAACGGGAACGATTTTATCCTGATCGATGAGTACGGGTGCCAGTGCATTCCGGACGATATGAAGGCCCAGTTTGCCGCCCTGTATTGTGACCGGAGGTTTGGGATCGGCGGTGACGGGGTGCTCTACCTCCAGCGGTCGACGCAGGCCGATCTCAGGATGCGGCTCTTCCAGCCGGATGAGAGTGAGGCCGAGATGTGTGGGAACGGAATTCGCTGCTTTGCCAAGTACGCCTTTGATACCGGGTATGTCGAGAAAAGCTGTTCGATCGAGACGCTCGCCGGGATCATCAGGGTTGAGATGGGATATGAGGATGATACCTTCCAGGCAACCATCGATATGCCCGACCCGAAGTTCGCCCGCGAGGACATCCCTGCCACAGGCACCGGGGAGTACCGGGAAACCATCGACGGCATGGAGGTCTATGCGGTTAACACCGGGGTACCTCATGCAGTGGTATTCGTAGAGACCATCGAAGCGGTCAGCCCAGAAGAAACCGCCCCCCCTATCCGCCACCACCAGACCTTTCCCAAGGGGGCGAATGTCAACTTTGTGCAGCGGGCAGGGGGAGACAGCCTGAAGATCAGGACCTTCGAGCGCGGAGTGGAGGGAGAAACCCTCTCCTGCGGGACCGGTGCTACGGCGGCTGCAGCCATCGCATATCATCTCGGGTATGTCACCTCTCCGGTCACGGTCGAGACCAGCGGCGGTCCCCTCATCATCAGCCTGGGAGAGGTCACCCGGACAACCGGCCCCGCGACCACGGTATTCAAGGGGATCATCAGCTTCTGAATGGTCTTTCGGGGATACCTCACCCCTGGCATTGCGGTAATCCGGGCCTTCACCCCCGCATGATGCCTGGTCTTTCCAGCCCCCCGCCCGGCCGAATCCTGGTCTGGAGGGTGCGAGTCCTCTTTCTATACCAGATCCTGTATTCTGAAGACACCGAAGAGGTAATAGAGGGAGACCATGACCATCAGGACCCCGGTCAGCAGGTTGATGGCCCGCCGGTGATTCACGAGGAAAGCTGCAGCCTTGTTTCCCTGCCATACGGACATGGCCGACAAAGCGACGAGGGGCACGGCCATTCCGGCACCGAACAGGATGAAGCTTGCCAGGCCGGAGAGAAATCCCAGAGTACTGGTAGACAGGACCAGCAGGATAGCGACCGGAGCGGCATTGCAGGGAAGGATAAGGATCCCGAAGAAGAGTCCGAATACGAAAGCACCGAGGAACGGGTTACGCTCCCGCGGCGCCTGGAACGACGGCAGGGGAATATCAGGGCTTCTCCCGGTCATGAGGAGCAGGCCGATGACCAGGAGCGCTGTATAAGCGACCGGCGATATGATCCCCAGCGCACCGGAGAGCGGCAGGGCGAGGAGGGATACCACGATCAGGCCGAACGCAAGCATGGAGACAAGAATTCCGCCGCCGGCAATGAGCCCGAGGATGATGCGTTCCCGCAGGCTTTCGGCAGCCCCGGCCTGCCCGGAAAGGAAGGAGAGATAACCCGGATAGAGGGGAAGGACGCATACCGCACCAAGAGGGGCCAGGAGCCCGGCTGCAAAGGCGACACCCCAGTCGGAGAGCATTACGGGCATCCTGAGAGTACCCGTGAGAGATCTCCGGCGCTCTTGACTCCCGGGGCAAGAAGCCCTGCCGTACCGTCCGGACATACCAGGATGAGCGGTGCCCGGGCAGGGGAGAGCACGCCCATCCCGAACCGGTCGACGAGAGACCGGGTCATGTCCGGCGGTGAACGGGCATACCTGCCGGCATATCCCTTCTGTTCAGCGTACCGGAGGAGGGAAGCTGCATCGCCGTTCGGATCGATATCAAGACCGATCATGATGAACG
Source organism: Methanomicrobiales archaeon (assembly GCA_013415565.1). GTDB lineage: Archaea > Halobacteriota > Methanomicrobia > Methanomicrobiales > Methanospirillaceae > UBA9949. The sequence continues at coordinate 2,282 of JAAEET010000041.1, read as the reverse complement.
GGATGCTTCCCTCCTGCTCCAGCCTGGTGATCTCCTCCTGCTGCTGCATACAGACCGGGCAGGTGATGGTAAAAGTCTGGATGAGTACCGGGCGATCGGCAAACCTGCTCACCGAGAAGACTTCACCGGTCCTTACATCGGTGAGTTCCGTTGTCCGCCAGGAATCATCAGTCCCGTCGCCGGGAACGGTTGTGCAGCCCGGAGCCATCACGAGTGCAAGGAGAATCAGGAGAACGATACCCCCTCCCGCCACCAGCAGGCACCGGTCCTCCTTTCCTTCTCTCCTCCTATCGGAGGCCATCTGCACGCTCCCGGACCGCAATGCCACGTTCCACGATATCGAAGGCAAACGAACCCCCGCCGGGGCGTGACCGGTGTTTTTCAAGGACGGCCCGCCGGGTTCCGTTCAACCGGTCGATCCGCACGATGACCTTGGAGATGTGGGCGAGTGCGGTACCGCCGAGACCGATAAAGACGTTCCTCTGGATATCCATGTACACCTGGTTGGTGATGAGGACGGGGATGGTGTGCTTCCTTGCATACCCGAGGAGATGGATGATCTGCCGTGAAAGGCGCTGCATGGTGTCCGTACCCCGGTCCAGCTGGGTGCGGTAGAGGCCGGTCGCCGAGTCCATGACGATCAGGCCTATCCTGCCGCCGGCCACATGCTTACCGATCCCGGTGATCATGATCCCCTGCTGTTCGAAATCATGGGGTTCGTAGAGGATCAGGTCACGGGCAAGCGCTTCCGCATCATCACCGGCAACCTGGCGGAACCGCTCAATCGAGAATCCTTCAGTATCGATGAAGATTACCCCCTTTCCTGCCCGAAGGCAGCTGACCGCAGCGATGATGCAGAGAACGCTCTTGCCGCTGCCCGGCCCCCCGTAGAGCTGCGTGATGACCCCGGGTTCAAGACCACCGCCGAGGAGATCGTCGAATTCGGATACCCCGGTACTCAACCGCTCGTCTCTCATCGGTCCCTAGTCCCGACCATTTCCCAGGCCCTGGATTCTGCTATCCGGGCAACGGTCCGTACCGGGAGTCCGGTCTCCCGGGCGATGGCAGTGGTATCATCGTACTCGGCTTTGAGCGAGAAGATCTGCCCGCCGATGAGACCGCACTTCACATGCACCGTCCATTCCTTCCCCTGGATGGTCACGGGGATCTCCCGGAGGAAGCGTTCGGCGACGAACCGGTGCACCACGGGGAAGCACCGGATTCCGAGCGTGCCAAGTTCGGTCGCCATGACCGATGCCAGCCGCTCTCCGCTCCCGGATGGTGCAACGACCCTGATGAGGTGCCCCGCTCTCCCTTTCTTCATGGTGCAGGGAATGGCACTCACGTCAAAAGCCCCCTCATCCGTCAGCCGGGAGAAGGCATAGGCGATGATCTCGGCGCTCACGTCATCGACGTTGGTCTCGAGCAGGTCCACCTCGTCCGTCCCGACGGTTTCAGCACACTCAACGACCATGGCCCTGAGCACGTTCGGGATACCCTGCGGGTCCCGGGAACCTGCACCATACCCGACAGCACGAACGGAGTAGCGGAGATCCCCGAGGCCCGGGAGGGAGGAGAACTCGGAGAGGAGGGCGGCTCCGGTTGGGGTGCAGAGTTCCCCGTCTTCCGGAGTTCCGAGCGATACCGCGATCCCCGATTCGCGAAGTATGGCCAGGGTGGCCGGTGCGGGAACAGGAGAGGTTCCATGAGGCCCCGGGACCGATCCTCCGCCGAGTGAGACGGGGAGGATCACGCAGCCGTCCGGTGCAAGGGACCAAAATGCGGTGCAGGCTCCTACCACATCGGCGACAGCATCATCTGCACCCACGTCGTGGAAGTGGACCGGTTCCCCATGGATCTCACGTTCTGCCCGGTATATCCGTTCAAAAACCCGGATTGCCATGGCAATCGCCTCCTCCGGGGCACGGGCACGGTCCACCATGGCGATCACCTCATCGAAAGTTCTCCTGGCGGGACGGGCATGGGTCTTCAGCAGGAGGCTCCTGATTCCTGACCGTTCCACCAGGGTGATCTCCGGCTCTCCGACCACTGAGGTCATTGCCGATACCACGGCCTCCCGGTCTGCACCGAGATGGAGGAGAGCGGCGGTAACCATATCCCCGGCAGCGCCGTGGAAGGGATCGAAGACGAGCAGGCGCATAAATCAACAGTACTTATAAATCCCTGTGTATATGACTTTTAAGGTGATGCCCGAGATTTTTCTGAAGGTTGATAGCGCGTATCCCGGGGATCAGGGTGGTGGAAAGGCCCGGCTCGACCCC
>JAAEET010000040.1 GCA_013415565.1 Methanomicrobiales archaeon | reverse complement strand
AGTCCAAAACCGGACCATGTCATGCGCATCTGGTTCTATGCAGAACCATTGGTGTCCGCCCCTGAACCGGTGACACACCCGGAAAAGATCGTCCGTGAAGGATTTTACGTCGTGGAATGGGGGGTATTCATCGATGATGAATACGAGATTAATCACTCGGCAGCATCGTCTGAGGTAGTCAATAGTAATTCACATAAAACATGTTTATCACTTAAATCTCCTTTTTTCAGGTGTATTCGATAAATACAAATAGAACCATCGATTATACTCTCCTGGCGATACCCATGCCATTCCAGAAAAAAAGCAATGGCGGGGCATCGAATGCCGAAATAAGGCACCCGGTCGGGGCGTCGATTTTTTTAAATAATTCCCTTCAGCGGATATCAGTACTCGTCCTGGGGTTTTGTGATCACCACGTCCTCAACTTCAGCCTCAAGGAGCCAGAGCGCGTCCCTGACCTTCTCCCGGACGCGGGAGTCGTCGTGTTCCCTGATGCGATCGAGATCGGCGATGATCCCGGAGGTGATAAGGTACTCGCCCCTGCCTGAAGCCGAAATGGCGATGATCACATCGAGCGCCGGAAGGATGCTCCGGGTTGTTCCGTCGGCGACCAGCTCACCGAGGGCTTCAATCCCCCCCTGGCGGATCAGTTCGTCCGGTCTCCAGTCCTCGTCCCGTGCTATCACGGCGAGAGCCTCGGCAGCGGTTCCACGAACTTCCTCATCAGGATCCTCGAGCCTGCAGACAAGGTCCCGCATCAGTTCCCGGTTTATCGGCAGATCTTCAGCCATTTCTCTCTCCTGCCGGACAGATCCCGCACACGTGTTCCCGGATGAATCGCCGGCAGATCCATCCCATGCATCAACAGTATCCCAGGGATATTAATGTTCTCTCCGATCCATACCTTCCTCCTGGTGAATGCGATGAAGTACGAGATTAAGTATAAACCGTCATATGCCCTGCTGACCGTCACGCTCGATCCCGGTGAGAGCATCACCGCCGAATCGGGCAGCATGACCTACATGCAGCCATCGATTGACGTGAAGACCCAGAAACGGGAGAAGAGTTTCTGGGGGTCGCTCTCCCTGGCCCTGATCGGCGGTCAGAGTTTTTTTATCAATGAATACACCGCTTCCGGAAGCAACGGGGAGGTGGGATTTTCGGCTGCTCCTCTGGGAGACATCGATACTCTCGCAGTGTCTTCCGGGAAAGGGTTCATCATCCAGAAATCAGCCTACATTGCATCGCAGCAGGGGGTTGATCTGGATGTCAAATGGGAAGGATTTACCAAGGGCCTCTTCGGACAGGGTCTCTTCATGATCAGGGTATCTGGAGAAGGAAAGCTCTTCATCAATACCTTCGGAGCGATCGATCACCATGTTCTTGCGCCGGGAGAGAAGCTGATAGTGGATAATTTCCACCTCGTTGCCTTCAGTGACAGCTGTCAGTACGTGGTGAGGAAATTCGGCGGTCTGAAAGAGACAATTCTTGGGGGAGAGGGGCTGGTGACCGAGATATCCGGACCCGGAGAAGTGTACATCCAGACCAAGAACATCAGGGAAATGGCCGACTGGATCTGGACGATCATCGAACCCCGGGTCCAGGCAAAAGCCCGGTAGACCAGGAGGGCTTCGGAATCCCTGATCCTTCCCGGCAGAGAGACGGGTCGTCCGGATTCACCTTTCCCTCTTTTTGGTCCACGTTTCCTTTCAGGATACCGTTAATTTCCCATCCATCATCGAGAATTCCCTGATAGTCTTTCTCCGTCGAGGATTGTACAGAAAAGGGTTTAACGGTACACATTCGCCATCCGGTAGTATATCCGGACGGACTCTGCCATATCGCCGGAAGCGGGTGAACGAGCGCGCAAGCATGCACCGCGTCTCGTCAAAAATATCAGGTCCCGGCAGGTTACCCCGGGCGAGAACGCGGAGAAGGCCTGCCGATCGGGATCACCGGGAGGGGAGATACTCCGGATACCGGAGAAGAAAAGAAGAGAGATCAGGGTTCTCCCGACAGGGAGCTTACCAGGATATTCTCTGGGTTATAGAGATACGCGGTGTCGCCCCGGTCATTCCAGATCTCCTGGGGCCAGTAGAGGCGGGTACGGGAAGGGGATCCTTCACATCCGGAGTAGATGGTTACCGTCGAATGTCCCCGGAGTTCATAGGTGAACAGCGTGCCGTCATCCAGCCTCCAGTCGATGAAACGTATGGTCCTGCCTTCCCTGTTGGAAATCCTCCATCCGGTCATGGTTACCGGCTCCCATCCCTGGTTGGTGACCTTCACATACTCGCCGGTCAGGCTGAGGTCGCTGAGATATACCGGGGAGGAAGCGGGGTCAGGGGGTGTCACGGGCTGGCGACGGGTGCGCCATTCATCGTGCAGATCCCTGCCGATCAGGCCCGGGAGAAACCCTGAGCTGTACGACGTTCCGGTCGATGATGAAGGAAAAAAGGACCATGATGTCCCTGATTTCTCCGGCGTATAATTAATCTTTGAAAAGACATTCCCCCCGACGGATGAGGGTGTGGCGGCAGCTGCCGTGGCCATCAGAAGGCAGGCTGTGATCGCCAGGATAACGGATACCAGTGCAACCGATCTCATGGATTCACTCCGATACGGGAAGGACATCGGCGGCATAAATATTGTCGTGATATGCCCGGTTCAATATACGATTGAAAGATACGGGAAAATAAAAAAAAGAGAGATTTAGGCGTTCTTCATCTTGGCCTTGCCCACGTACCCGTCCTTGCCAAGATAGTAGAGGTACCCCTTCTCCCGGGGGATCTTCTCGGTTCCGACCTTCTTCTTCTTTCCGGTCTTGTTGTTCTTCATCGGTGCGGCCCAAACGTAGCCGTCCTTCCCCAGATAGTAGAGGTAGCCTGCTTCACGCTTGATCTTTTCTTTGCCAATCTTTGTTCCCATTTCAATTCACCTTGATTTGTTTTTTGGTTTAATAAGAGTGATAGCGTCGTTGGTTTTTAAACCTTTCGGCAAAAATACCCCCGGTATCCGCCGAATCCCCCGATACCGACGGGGTAAATATCAAATTATTAGAGATTAGTATGAAGGAGTAATCAATAATAAACAAAATGTAGTATTAAACCCCGGTCGTGGCAGTTCCGGAGAGAGCCGCCCCTCCCGGAACGGGGACCTGCCGCAGTGCCGGGGCAGGGAAGACCCGGCAGATGATCGGGGAAAAAATCAGGGAGGATTGTGGCCCCCTGCTTTTTTCACATGAGATCGTGGGTGTGCGGACCCAGGCCTGCCGGTTCTGCGAGATTTGCCGACTGGTTGACGGTATGGATATGACAGACCCCCTGGTCATTGCAGAATTCAAGCGTGGTCTCGGCACCTTCACACCACCGGTGGGTATGTGCGGGGGCTCCAGCCGACGTGCCGACCGTGTCATGGCAGAACGAGGGGGGGATGAGCACGGAATCGATGACATGAATGACTCCGTTACTGGTTTCGATGTCGGTAATGACGATCGTTGCCCCGTCCACCATGACGGTCGAGCCGTTCACGGTTACCTTCAGCACGTTCCCCTGGACGGTAGGAAGAGACGACATCCCGACGACATCGGATGCCATCAGGCTGCCCGGGACGACATGGTAGAGCAGGATCTGGGTGAGCGCCCCGCCGGGTTCGGTAAGGAGTCCCGCGACCGTCCCCTCAGGGAGCATGGCAAACGCATCGTCGCTCGGGGCAAAGACGGTAAACGGCCCTGGTCCGCTGAGGGTGTCAGCAAGGCCCGCAGCCTGGACGGCGGTCACCAGGGTGGTAAACCGGCCATCGGCAGCCGCAGTCTCCACGATATTCTTCGCCGGTTCTGGTGCAGGTGTCGGTGTGGCGGTCGGAGTCGGGGTTACCGGAGGGGCCGGTTGCGTACAGCCGGCGCAAAGGAGAAGAGCCGTGAGAGCAAGGATAAGGACAATTGATACCGTTCTCAGTTTCATGACAACACCCCCTTTTCAAGGGTGTGTGCACGTAGTGCCCGGGAGAAAATAAAGGTAACCTCCCCTTGCGGAAACACTGCAGCAGGGGAGGTTTTTCAGTCTTCCGGTTCAAACCCCCGGGCAAACCCCCTCCGGTACAGGTCTTCATTCTGCTTCAGCCATTCCGCGGCATGGATGAAGCCATGGTCCTCTGCCATCCTGACGGCCAGAGGATAATCGGTTGAGTAGTGCACTTCGCGGTTGATCATCATCAGTTCGCTGTATACCTTCCGTGGAACCCTGATCTTTTCAATCATAGCAGGTACATTGAGGTATCTCCGATCCCGGTACATAAGGATGGTGGTCCATCATAACCTCGCATTCTTTCCGGATTGGAGACTCATGAGTACTGATCCGGTGATTCTGAAAAGGCTGGAGAAAACGATAATGATAAAAGTGCTGCTATGGGGATTCGAACCCCAGTCTTCGGCGTGAAAGGCCGAAATGATTGGCCGGACTACACTATAGCAGCTCGTGCCCTCTTAATTTGATCGTCCACGTAAAAATAAATTGTGGAGGCGGTCGTTCACGGGTAGATCGGCGTCCCTTCCGTTTCGGTCACGGTACGGAAGGCTGCCATCAGCTGCCGGGTCACCGGTCCGGGTTTGCCGCTTCCGATCGACCGGCCATCCACGAGGACGATGGGAGCGACTTCCGCCGCCGTTCCGGTGACGAACACCTCGTCCGCGGAATACATGTCGTAGTATCCGAGGTTCTGCTCCACGACGGTGATCCCCATCGACCGGGCGATCTCGATCACGGCGGCCCGGGTGATACCCCGCAGGTTGTTCAGGGTGGGAGGGGTGTGGATGGTCCCGTTCTTCACGATGAAGATGTTGTCCCCGGACCCTTCCGAGATATACCCGTTGGTATCAAAGAATATGGCTTCATCGCCACCTTTGTAATTGGCCTCGATCTTTCCGAAGATGTTGTTCAGGTAATTCAGGCTCTTGACATTCGGAGGGAGCGCATCGGCCGGGTTTCTCCGGACGGAGACGGTGATAGCCTTCAGCCCCTTTTCGTAGAGATCGCCATACATGGCCCCCCACTCGATGGCGATCACGATAACCGATGCCTTCGGGCACTTCCGGGGATCGAGCCCGAGATCACCAACACCCCGGGTGACGATGGGGCGGATATACCCGTTCCGGAGATTGTTCTTCCGGAGGGTCTCTAGGATGATCTCGCCCATCTCATCCTTGGTGACAGGAACGGCAAGATCGATGGTCCGGGCCGAGTCGTAGAGCCGGTCAAGATGCTCCCTCAATCGGAAAACACGCCCATTGTAGGCTCGGATTCCCTCAAAAACTCCGTCTCCGTAGAGAAAACCGTGATCGAAGACCGACAGCTTTGCCTCTTCACGGGGGACAAACCTGCCATCGATATATATCATCATACCAGCTATTTTTGGCCGTTCTCGTATATCTTTCCTGCTGCTTGCTCTCCGTCGGACCTGCGGCATGTCCTGACGAACCCGGCAAAGAGCCCGTGGGATGCGACGGGATGGAGGTGCGTATAGGAACCGAGCGTGTTTCCGGTCACCGCCCCGTCCCGGTTCCCGCTGATGCCTTTTCCGCGTGAAAGAAGGTAGGAATAGTGCGTTTCCGGAGAGAGGACGACATCCGAGTAATGGAACTCATGCCCGCGGAAGTGACCGGCACCAAGCGGGTTTCCTCCCAGACTATCGCCTTCCACGTAGCTGACCACCCGTCGGGCGGGCATGATCGTCTCGCCCGGGAATACCCCGCACATGGCAAAGGATTCATCATCTCGCCGGCCCTGCCAGCCTTTCTTCAGCACGATCCTGTCGGACAGGTACATGAGACCTCCGCATTCGGCGTAGAAAGGAACTCCCGCACGCGAACGTTCCGAAACAGCCTCCCGCATCCGGTCGTTTCTCTCGAGCTCCTGCAGGAAAAGTTCCGGATACCCGCCCCCGATGATATACCCGTCGGCTTCAGGGAGCGGGTCCCGGAGCGGGCTGAACGGTACCCATTCTGCTCCGAACGCCGCGAGAATGTCGAAGAGATCCGAATAGTAAAAATTGAAAGCCTCGTCGAGAGCGATACCAATCCTGACATCCGGGGAGTCGGTGCCAGAGAAGATCGGGGAAGGGAATGTCTCCGCAGGCTCGCACCGGGTGGCCAGACCGAGAAGCGCATCGAGGTCGATATACCCGGATATCATGTCAGCAAGTGCGGCGATTTTAATCTCGAACTGGGGATCGGCCCGTCCCTCCCGGAAGGGGACCAGACCGAGATGCCGCATGGTAAGTTCCATTTCCGGCATCCGGGGAATGGCCCCGATTACCGGTATCCGGCAATGATGCTCGATTGCCTCTGTTGCTTTCCGGATATGCTGCTCCCCGGAGACGTTGTTCAGGATCACCCCGCGGATATCCACACCCGGATCGAACGACTGGAATCCCCGGACCAGTGCCGCTGCACTCCGGGTCACGCTCCGTGCGCTCACCACCAGGACAACCGGCAGTCCCAGTCTCTTAGCAACCGATGCACTGCTGCCGGTATCTGCCAGCGATTCCGCACCTTCGAAGAGGCCGCGGACCCCTTCAACGATCGCGAGGTCTGCTCCCCGGGCACCATGGGCGAAGATCTGGCCTATCTCATCCGGGTTCATGACAAACGTGTCAAGATTCCGGCAGGGACGACCGGTTACCCCTGAGAGATAGGAAGGATCGATGTAATCCATCCCGACCTTGTAGGTCTGGACAGTCATGCTCCTCGAGAGCAGGGCAGCAATGGCCAGCGTGATACTGGTCTTCCCGCTGCCGGACCGGTCACCGGAGACCATCAGGGCCTGCATGGCATGCTCCTGAGAACCGCCCCGAATTCGCTCTCCACGATATCCCGGACGCCGAGGGTCTGGGGATGCAGGTCGACCTCGACGACAACGTGCTGATGCCCGAGGTCGCGGAGAGGAGCAACCTGCCGGGGACCATTGGTGATGGAGATGCATTCGATCCCCCGGGTGAATTCAGGGGGTATGGCATGCGGAACCCCCACGATGAGGGCAAAGTCAGGTGCAATGCCGGAAATATGCCGGCCAAGGATATCCCCGTTTGCCCCGTACTCGTCGAGGGCACCGATAAGATCGGGCGTGAGTCCCTGGCGCTTCATACCCTCCAGAATGCGTGCGGCATCCTGCCTGACCTTGGGAAGTCCCCGGGATTCGAGGTTGGCAATATAGGTCACGTCAGCCGCCGGGCATGCTTCCCGGAGGGCAAGGAGTTCGTCGGCGAACATATAGGCTGTCTCCTTCTTTGCGTTCATGATGGCAACCCCTTTCCGTCCCGATCCGGCGAGCGCAACCAGCCGCTCGGCAACGCGATGCTTCAGGTCTCCGCGAGAAGGCTCGATGTACGGTCGGCATGCCGCACCCCGCAGCCGCTCAACCTCGTTTGCTGCGGCAAGGAGGTATTTCTGGCGGGCGAGCTCTTCTTCCGATATCCACCCGGCGTCCGCTGCAGGCTCGAGGGTGGCGATGACGCCTTCAATATTCTCCGGAAATCCCGCGTGAATCTCCACAGCGATGGTGGGGGTGGAGATCCCGGCGGCACTGATGGCCGATCGCAAATCCTCCCCGATGATCATGGATACGCAGGTGCCTATGACAGCCATCCTTCGCGGTGAAAACTGTTCTTCGGCATACCGGAGGGCTCCTTCGAGCGGCTGCTGGCCGCCGAAAATGAATTCGTGATCGGCGAGAGAGGTTGTGAGCACCCGCATGCCATCCTCTTCGAGGAGCCGTGCATGCTTGAAGGAGCATCCCGAGGGACCGTGGAGGACGGCGACGTCCACTTCCAGATCCCGGGCCGTATAGAGGGCGGCCACAATCGAACTCGGTCTCGGCTGCATGTATTTCATGACTTTCATCTCCAGCACTTCACCGCAAGGACGATGCTTCCCTTCGATACCCTGCTGCGTGCCTGCCCGGCCCCCTCATCAAATGTGCGGCACCGGTGCAGCACGGTTCCAGGCGGGGCCTCGACCCGGTCGTATGAATTCCCGACGAGGAAAACCTGGTCCGGGGCAATCTCGCGGATCGCCGCTTCCACCTCATGGTCAGGAAATCCTTCGCAGACCGCTCCCTCTTCCTTCCCGATAACCAGGCTGACAGGCTGGTCCCGGCAAATCCCGCGGGCATACGCGGCTGCAGCACATGCCCCTTCAGCGGTTGTTCCTGAATTGGAATTGTCGACAATGAAAATTCGCCCTTCCCATGATGAAGACATCCGTCCCGGAACAGCCTGGAACGATGCGAGTCGTGAAATGTCCCGGCCAAGGAGACAGCCTGCCGCTGCGGCGAGCATGAGCGGCGTCCGGTAGTATTCAAGTTCCAGCAGGGGATTCCTGAAACCACGGGTATCACCCTGCACGCGGCAGGAACAGGTATCGCCGCTGACAACTGCCACTTCCCCGCCGGAAATGTAACCGGGAGCGGAAACTCCCGGGGCTGCAAGGAGGTGGGGCATTCCCTGGCCTGACCGTATCTTTTCCTGGAGGGCGTGCCGCATCCCGCCGGCAAAAAGATAATCATCCGACGAGGTGAGGATCCCCAGATCCCCGGAACCGATGAACCCGAGTGAAACCTCCGCCACCAGCCAGCCCCCGATCCGCAGAGCTTCACGTGCTGCCGGAATGATCGCGGCGGGCGTAATGCTCCCCGGCCCGATCAGGCTTTTCTCGGGATACCGGAATGTTCCTGCGGAGGTATGCAGGATTCCCTGACCCTCCAGGATCGCGGCAAGCGCATATGCCGTGGTGGTCTTGCCCCGGGAACCGGTTACCTCCACCATCGGCGAAGGACAGCGGTTTCCGAGAATCCAGCGCACAGCCTGGTGGTGGGAAATAACCGGGGCGGGAAGTTTTCCGAGCAGGGGATGGGCGGGGTTCAGGTGGACCGGAGCGATCACCAGGTCATATTCCCGCTGCAGGACCGTTTCCGCATCGACGACACTGTTGCCCCTGTATATATCGACCGTATCAACAAAATGGCCCTTTTCACGGAGGACTCGTGCAAGTTCCGTTCCCCCGTGAATTGTATCCAGGACGAGAAGTCTCATACGGGATTACAGCGTCGAGAGCTCCCGCTTGGCATTCTTCACCATCAGATCGGCCAGGAGCGGATCGCTGCCGATGGGATCGGCGTAGAGAAGGGGGACGGTTCCCCCGTTCAGGTTGAATCTTCCTTTCTTTTCACCTTCGGCAAGACCGATGAGGGCAGGGATGTCTTTGAGGATATGGACGCCCTTGGCCAGGAAGAGCGGGACCACCACCAGTACATCGATTGACTCGTTCCTGAATTCGTTCATGGAATCCACGATGGAGGGGCTGTTCATATTCATGAAGCCGCATTTGACAATAAAATCCGGATAGGTACGGGCGATGATGGATGCGGTTTCTTCGACAAGTTCCTTATTGTAGGGGAGTTTGCTCCCATGGCCGACGAGTAAGATGCCCTTCTTGCTCATATAGTACCATGTAATACGGGAGAACGTAAAACGGTTACCAAATTTCCCGGCGGAATCACTCACATTCCATATCGCAGGTCATGAACAGGAACCTCGTAGGGATCCTGCTTCCGCCGCTCCCCGCTCCCCTGACATTCCAACTCTTTATATCCCCGAACGGTGAATAATGTAAGCAATTCCGTGTAGTTCCGGAGAGCAGATACGAGTGAAATATGGATAACGCAGAGCATTTTCGGCGGTTCGGCATTGTACTGAACAACAGGGTGGTCCGGACCCCCGTGGCAATCGCTTCCATGGCCGGATGGGTGGATGCGGAGTACGTCGCAGCCCGGAAAGCACATGTCGGGGCTGCATTCATCGGCGGCTATTCCATCGACGAACCCACCATGCAGGCATCGCGGGAGATGGAGGAGGGAGGGAGAAAGGAATTTCTGTATGATGACCCCCTGGCCGAACTCGCCCGCCAGATCCGGCGTATGGAGGAGATCGATGTGGTATGCGGTATCAACCTCCGGGGGGGATCTCCGGCGTCATACCAGACCGTCGCCCAGGAGTTCGGAACCCGTGTCATCTACGAGATCGATGCCCACTGCCGCCAGGAGCCGATGATACGGGCAGGCTGCGGCGAATACCTGCTCAGGAACCCTGAAACGCTCTTTGCTACCGTGGAATCGCTCAAGAAGGAAGGGGTCACGGTCTCGGTCAAGATCCGGGCAGGCGTTCACCGGGACGACCGTGCCCTTGCCAGGGACCTGTGGCAAGCCGGTGCCGATATCCTCCATGTCGACCTCATGGATTTCGGCTACCAGAAACTCCGCCAGATACGGAACAACTGTCCCCTCTTCCTGATAGCAAACAATTCGATCACCACGTTCGAGCGGATGAAAGAGATGCTCTCCCATGGTGCGGACATGGTCTCCCTCGCCAGGGGATCCGACGAGCGGACGCTCGCGGGCCTTGATGCGGCAATCACCCGGTATGCCGATGAACACGGATGGTATAACGCCCCGAAACAGCTCTGCCGAGGCGGGGACCTCCGTGCTCTCACGTTCTGCTGCATGCCGGTCAAGAACTGCCCCCTTATTCCCACCCTGGACCGGGCGGGGTTGACCCGTGAAGAGTACATGGCCCTCAAGATGGATTCGGTCAGGGATTCGCCGCTCGAGGAAGGGAAACAGACCTGCTTCGGAAGCCTGTCCTGGTGCTGCAAGGACAGCTCGCCCTGCATGTTTCGTGATCTCACCCTGCGCCAGATCGGTATCTCGAACCCGGATTACATGCGCCTGAAACGCGATCTTGCCGGTATGCTGATGAAACGACTCTTCCGGAGCCGGGATGACACGAGCTGAACGGGCCCAGCTCGCCATGATGCTCGAGGTCTGTGCCTTTCCAAAACCCGGCAATGTCGACCGCTGCCACGATTACGATACCACCCGTCTCGAACATTTCCTGGCCTCCGCCATCCTTGCCCGTCCCGCCCTCGACCGGGCCGAACGGGGTGACGGCGGGATCGGCAGTATCATCCTCGATGCCGTAGAGCGCACCAATGTACATTCCGGGGGAAACACGCATTTCGGCGCCTTTATCCTCCTGGCACCCCTGGTGCGGGGAGGAGATATCGCGGGAGCCGAACGGGTGGTGAGAGAGACCACGATCGAGGATGCGGTCCTGTTCTATGAGGCGTTCGGGAAGACGAAGGTACGGGTCATCTCCGGCGATGATCTCGATGTCAATGATCCCCGCGCAGTCGACGAGATCCGCCAGCGGAACATGACCCTCTTCGACGTCATGCTCTACTCGGCAAAAAACGACATGGTGGCGAGAGAATGGATCAACGGATTCCAGCTGACGCGGCGGGGAGCCGATCTCCTGAAGACGCACGGCTGCGGTCCCGATTCCATCGTTCTTACGTTCCTCGATCTCCTTGCCACCGAACCTGATACGTTCATCACCAAGAAACACGGGAAAGATATCGCCTGGGAAGTGATGCAGAAGGCGCAGGACGTCCGTGAAGGACTCCGCGATCTGATCACCTTTGACCAGGAATGCATCGATGCCGGCATCAATCCGGGTTCCATCGCAGATATTATGATTGCCTCGATCTATATCGCTCTGGGAGAAGGATGGACCTGGGACTGCTGAGAGACGGCATCAACGAGGTAATCGCCACCACCAGGCAGAATGCCGCACCGATGGGCATCATCTGTCGTCACGGGGAGGCACGGATGGTGGTGTTCCGGGGGAGCCATACCGCAGCACGGATCGAAGAGGAAGGCTGGGTGGTGGCGAATTTCATCTTCGATCCGGTGCTGTATGTCCGGACAGCCTTCGAAGATCTTCCTCCTGATTTGTTTATCAGTGAACGTGCGGGGGAGCTCCCGGTCGAGAGGCTTGCAGGGGCAGAAGCCTGGGCGGCATATGCCACCCTCATCGAGCGGAAGACCGACGAGGCACTGGTGGTGAAGCTCTCTCTTCTCCGGGAAGAGATCGTCGCTCCGGTGATGCATCCGGTCAACCGTGGATTCAACAGCATTATCGAGGCAACGGTCCATGCAACACGGGTCGTCAGGTCCGGTGACGAGAGCCTGCAGCAGCTCATCCGGCACCATGCCCGCCTTGTGCACCGTTGCGGCGGGGAGCGGGAACTTGAAGCCCTGGGTCTCCTCTTCGGATATCTCGGGATTCCGGAAGAGCCCTGAAAATAAGAATCAGCAGACCCGGGGAACCGGGTCTCCCACCGGCGGCTCGATGAACCGTTCACCACCGATCGCAGTCTCCATGATAACATGGGCTCCCGGTTCGACCCTCCCGATGATGGCTGCATCGCGGCCGTAGGGATGGGTGCGGATCGCGGCAAGGATATCCTCTGCCGCATCCCCGGGAACCCCCATAATGACCTTTCCTTCGTTTGCCACCTGGAGGGGATCGATGCCGAGCATCGAGGCCGCACTCCGGACACTCTTCCTGACGGGAACCGATTCTTCGGTGATCCTGATGGAAACCCCGCTTTTCCGGGCCATCTCATTGATTGCACTCGCAAAGCCGCCACGCGTCGGATCTTTCATGGCATGGATGGTTCCTGCAGCGAGTGCACCTTCCACGAGATTCCAGAGCGGAGCGACATCGGACCGGATCTGCTCGCCGAATTTGAGACCGGCACGTTCTGCCATGATCGCGATCCCGTGATCGCCCAGGGTCCCGTTGACGAGGATGAGATCTCCTTCCTGCAATCCCGAATCCCTGACGACGGTATCTGCGATGCCGATTCCCGCGGTATTGATGACGATACCGTCGAGGGCTCCCCGTTCGAGGACCTTGGTATCCCCGGTGACCATGCTCGCCCCGCATTCACCGAGAGCATGGTCCATGGACCGGACAATACGCTCCAGATCTTCGACGAGGAACCCCTCCTCGATGATCATGCCGCAGGAAAGGGCGATCGGCCGGCCACCCATCATCGCCAGGTCGTTTACCGTCCCGCAAACGGAGATCCTGCCGATGTCTCCACCAGGAAAAAATACAGGCCTGACCACGTGGGAATCGGTGGTGAAAACAATGTTGGTGCCCCTGACCGGTATGACCGCACCGTCATCGAGGGCCTCGAGACCGATCCCGCCGGCATTCCGGTGTTCGAACCGGGTAAGGACCGCGAGGAGCTCCCCCATGACCTCGCCGCCCGCTCCGTGCATGAGGTTGACCTTCATTCAGTCCGCCACCTCGATTTCAACATGCCTGACCACGATCTCCCTTCCTCGTACCAGTTCGGGGAGCGCCCCGCATCGCGGGCATACGAACCGCTCGTTCCCGCTGTATCCGCAGCCGCACCGGGTCTCGGGCATAATCACGGTGCATTCCAGTTCCGCTCCCCTCACCAGGGGATCATCCTCGATGAGCGTCTCAAAGAGGAACCTGACCTGCTCGGGGTTCACCATGGCCATTTCGCCGATATCAACACAGACCAGTTTCACCTGGTCGGCATGATGGTCAAGGGCGGCCCGCCGTGCGGTCGCATAGATGTCGTAGGCGATAGCAAATTCGTGCATGAGGTCCCTGTTCCAGGTCTCGTTGTCATCATCCGGATCCTGCACATCAGGGCACGGCTCCTGCGGAACCGGGCAGGCCGCGTGCCCGTGGAGAGGGGGAATTATCAATAATTTGAGCAGGAACTGCAATAAACCATCGCTTTGGAGCGGGTAAGGGAACTGGGAATCATTGATATAGCACGGGCATGAATGGTACGAGCAATGTGGCCCGGGGTTCTGGAATTTCTCATCCATATCGACCAGAACTTCCCCCTGCTCATCGATACCTACGGGTTCTGGACCTACCTCATTCTCCTGGTGATAATTACCTGCGAGACCGGCCTCGTCATCACTTCCTTCCTGCCCGGGGATTCGCTGCTCTTTGTCGCCGGAGCGAGTGCTGCTGCAGGACTCCTGTCGTTCCGGTGGCTCGTGCTCTTCTTTTTCCTTGCGGCCGTTGCCGGGGATACGCTCAACTACTGGATCGGACACCACGTCGGAATACGCGTTTTAAGGGAGAAATTCCCTGACCTGGTCAGGAAAGAGTATCTCGCACGGACCAGCCGGTACTTCCAGCGTTACGGGGGAAAGACCATCTTCATCGCCCGGTTCATCCCGGTCATCCGGACCTTTGCCCCCTTTCTCGCCGGAGTCGGGACCATGGAGTACCGCACCTTTCTGGTCTACAATATCCTCTCGGCCGCTGCCTGGTCGGTAACCATCACCTCGATAGGGTTCCTCTTCGGAAGCCATCCGTTCATCAGGGACCACATCATCTGGTTCGTCTATGGCATGGCAGCCCTCATCCTGGCCACCATACTCGTCACTATCGCTGCCCTGGTCAGGGGCTTTTTACGCATGCGAAAACAGGGAGGGGTACCGGAATAAATCCGGCATTCCTGAGGGATTCAGCAGGTGTGGGTGATGGAAAGACCGTTGTTGTCCACCTTCGTCTCAACGGCGATGGAAAGACCGAGATCGCGGACAACCTTCTCCACGTAGTCACGCTCTTTATCGGTGATGATGGAGATGGACGGGCCGACCGAGCTCATTCCCACGAATTCGAGGCCTGCCTCCCGGAGTCTGCTCATGTAGTGGTAAAGCTCAAACGAGTGGTGCTCCACTTCTGCCCGTTTCGATCCCCGGAACTCGATCTCCCAGATGATCGCACCCATCCGTTTCAGGTCATCTTCCTCGATTGCGGGGATGAGATCCATCAGGACGAAATAGGTCTTGAGTTCCCGGTCGCGGTAATCGAGAGCCCGGGCCCGGTTCATGAGCAGGTCGAACTCCTTTGCACCGGCAGAGGAGATGTCGCTTGGGGGAATAACAATGAATACATTCTTTCCTTCCGCGAACGGGTGGTGGTACGCGAGCGTAAGTTCGTCGCCGAGAATTGCCATTCCCCCGTGGGTACTCACGGCAGGGCCGACCCCGGTCTCAAACCCGAATGCCACGTCTCCTCCGGCAGTCTCTTCAACGTAATTGTTTCCGATGATCTTCCGCAGCTGGTCGGGCGACAGCGGGGATCCCACGGCATAATTCAGGGCATGAGCGAGGGAGATCATGATGGTGCTCGTCGAACCAAGGCCGACATGCTGGTGCTGGTGATCCTGTGCGCGGATGGAGAAGCCTCCCTCATAGCCGGTGATGGCCTTGAACACCTCGACGAAATGCCGGATGAGGGCCGGCCGCGAGTAGTCGATCTCAAGTCCGGAGGGACGGCATTCGGCTTCGACACTGCAGTAGAGCTGGATGGCAAACCCGATCCCTCCGCCGCCCGGACGGGCCGGCGCAAACCGGTTCATGTCAAGGACGGTGAGGTGGATGCGGGCCGGGGATCGGACCGTCACCCTGCCTTCCACCGGTGCAAGGGGGTATTTCTTCTGCAGGCCGAGCGTCCTGATCTGCTCACCCGGTTTGAACGAGGAGAACTCGTACTCCACGAGGTCGAGATCTCCTCCCCTTATCTTCATGACAGCCATGGCAGGGCACTTCCGTTTCTGACCTTGGAGGAACGATCGAAAAATACGTGTCTTATTACACGACTATACAACAACATATCTGGGAACCTTC
>JAAEET010000073.1 GCA_013415565.1 Methanomicrobiales archaeon | reverse complement strand
TTAAGGTAGATGCCGCCGTCATACATCGGCAGGGGATGTCGCGTGAAGTGATTCCATACGCTGGCAGGAGCCACGGTGACAGCTCCCGGATGATGTCCCGGAGGATCCGGTCTCCCGGTGTTCCCCCGTCCTCGTCCCACCAGTCCAGTTCGGGCCGGGCGGGATCGTGGTAGAGGCCGAGGACAACGGTGGTGCCGGTACAGGTCGCGAATCCCTGGGGTCCTGCCGCCCGTGCCGATGGGCAGTCTTCCAGGTGTTGTGCCGGGAGAAAACCGGCCACGCTCGCCCCCGGCCCGAGGGCCTTCTCCAGGATTTTATCGAGGGTCTCGTCACCGCTCATGGCACCAGACGGTGAACTGCGGGAATGGAAACATGCTTGTATGGTATGCTGCGGTGAGTTCGCCGGGAGCCTGACCCGTGACCCTTTATACCGCCGGCCGACATATCCCTGATCACCATGATCGTGATTCGTGACGAGCAGCCGGACGATGGTCCGGGGATCCGGGAACTGGCATTGCTTGCATTCGACGGGCCGGCCGAAGCTCGGATCATCGATGCTCTCAGGGAAGCCTGCCCCGGGCTGGTCTCCCTGGTGGCGGTGGAGAACGGCGAAATCGTGGGGCATATCCTGTTTTCCCCGGTGTCTATCAACGGCAGCACGATCACGGGGATGGGTCTTGCTCCCATGGCCGTCCTGCCCGAGCGACAACGCCAGGGAATCGGCACGGAACTGGTCCGGCATGGTCTTTCCCGCCTGCGCGAGGAACGATGCCCGTTCGTAATCGTCCTCGGTCATCCCGATTACTATCCCCGGTTCGGGTTCGTCCCGGCATCGATGTACGGCCTTTCCAGCCAGTGGGAGGGAGTTCCCGATGAAGCCTTCATGGTGATCGTCTTCGATGAACGGCTCATGGATAGCGTTCACGGGGTGGTCAGGTACCGCGACGAGTTCGACGGGGCGATGAAATAAGCGGTATCCCCGGAACAGCCCCGGGACAGGCAGTATCCCCCTGTGCTCTCTTTTCATCGAAAGCGTCTTGTTCCGGGCGGGCAATCACCGATAGAGCATGGAATTTTTTGACGAGGCCTACCACGGAACTCCCCCATGGGATATCGGGAGAGCGCAGCGCGAGTTCGTGCGCCTCGAGGAGTCGGGGAAGATCTCCGGCGATGTGCTGGATGTGGGGTGCGGGACCGGGGATAATGCTCTTTTCCTGGCGGAACGCGGCCACGAGGTCTGGGGGGTGGATTCGGCACCGGCAGCGATCGAGACTGCACAGAAAAAGGCGGAAGAACGGGGCCTTGGTGCGACATTCCTGGTAAAGGATATCCTTACCCTGCACGAGATCGGCAGGACTTTTGATACGGTCATCGATTCCGGCCTGTTCCATACCCTTTCCGACCCTGAACGCCCCGTGTTTGTCTGGAATTTGTCTGAAATCCTGAAACGGAACGGGACCTATTTCATGCTCGCCTTCAGCGAGCTCGAGCCCGGCGGATACGGTCCCCGCCGGATCAGACAAGAAGAGATCCGGGCTGCCTTTTCCGACGGGTGGAAAATCAACGAAATCCGGGCCGCGGTCTTTGAGAGCCGCACCAGGGCTGAGGGTTCCCGGGCGTGGCTGTCGTCGATTACCCGGGTCTGAGATTCCCTTTTCCCGTGGCATCAATGGATGATGCCGGCGGGCATGGTTCCCTGATGGCACCTGTTATCAGGAAGATCAGGTCTGCTTCCTGGCAACAGCTCCTGCAATCGCACCCCCTCAGGAAGGCGAACACTGCCAGATACAGGGTGATGATGATGTACATGAGGAAGCCGGTACCGAGCACCTGGAGATAATCGCCGGCCGGGTGCGATGCCATGCCGGAAAATACGACCAGGAACACCACAACGGCGGCCAGAGCACCGGCAAGAAGCCCGGCTCTTCCGGAATTCATGATATCCCGTTTTGCGATGTACCCCGCAACGAATCCCCCGATAAAGGGGCCGATGAAGGGAATTATAATTCGATGATAATGATGATGATCGCCCCGATCCCGGCTCCCAGCCAGAAGTTCTTCTGCACCTCGTCCATTTGGATTTCACCCGGAGAGTGGTGGGACCACGCTTCCATAAATATACCCGCGGTAAGGAATGAAGAGAAAAGATCCGTTCTGAAAAGAGCTTCCCGTCACGTTACCCGCGAAAGGTGGTGCGTCTCCTTTAAAAACTGAAGGTCATGGACCACGTACACAAACGCAAACCACCGCCACGTTCCCCACCGTCCGGTCAGCACGGAGACCACCTCGTCGATCGCTTCCCGGGGATGTTCAGGTGTCTTCCCGAGAAAGAGTTCGGAAAAGATGACGACACTCCAGACATCGATGGGGAAGGTCCCGAGGATGATCCCCGCAGAGTAGGGCCCGACTCCGGGGATATCCGTCAACCGCCGGACCGCCTCATCTTCGGTGAGCGAAGGAAGTTCGTCCTGCAGGAGCGGGTGGGCCGCCAGGTACTGCGCAGCCTGCACCAGCCGTTCGGCCCGGTAGCCGATCTTCGTCGTCTTCCGGAGTTCTGCCGGATCGACCCGGGCGATTTCCTCTGCCCGGGGCCAGAGGATCACATCCCGGCCGTCGAAGGTGATCTTTTTGCCATAGTGCTCGAGCAGGGCATCCATCATACGGTTGCTCCGTGACATCGGGGCCATCTGGAGCAGGATGGCGAGGATGACGTCGCCGAAGAGGTCCCGGGCCATGCCGATCCGCATCCCGTACAGGTGACCGGTCACGGCGGCGAGGATGGGATCGTCTCTCGCAAACCGGTAGAACCCGGGAAGGTCCTCATCACCCCCGAGGGCCGACCAGACCTGGGATTTCAACAGGCGGAGCAGATTTTCCTCCAGGGGAGACTCTCCGTATAGGGCCACGGTTACCCCGGGCCCATCGGCCGAGAGTTTCAGCCCGACCGGAATGTCCCGGACGTACATGCCGCTCCAGAGGATCCCGTCCTCAAACACCTCCCGGGGCGTGGACCAGTGCCAGCCGGCCGGTTTTGCGACGGTGAGGCGAAAGTCGAACGGTTCGGGGAGGGTGAGCGTGAACCGGTGGATCTGCCGAAATTCCATATCCCAGTCTCAGCTGGAAGTCACAATGGATAAATGTGTGCGGCCCGTTGACGAAATGCGGCGGGCGGTGCGGCACGGGAAATTCTGCCACCGGTTCCTGAAACCTTTTACCGGGGGTTCATAACGCTGGTGCGCCCGGAACAGGCCCAAGGTTTTCGGGAGCGGCCGTCATCATCCCGGGGGCGGCATTCAGGGAAACATCATTCATTCGGTGGTGTGCCGGAACAGGGAAGACGGCTGATAGTTCCATAAATGAGAACGACCAGATCGTACCGGTACTGATGCCCATCCCCTGCGATCGTGCCACCTATCCAGCCGCCGATGAAGAAGCGCTCCGACGGGTGTGCGAGGCCGTAACGCACCTGGGGGAGGCCTGCA
>JAAEET010000072.1 GCA_013415565.1 Methanomicrobiales archaeon | reverse complement strand
GTGGAGCTCGAGAAGATGTTCGGCCATGTTCCTGGTGTGGACATGGAGCTGCCGCTGCTTGCACTGGTCGAAGAGCGGGAAGAGCGGGACCGGCTCTCTGCAACCGGATCCGACCAGATCTTCGATATTTTCAAGTAAACCACCACATCTTTTTTTATTCAACCATCAGCCCGACGGCATGTTCTTCCGGCAGAGCGAAAGCCGGTACCCGGGGCCTTTCCCCGTCAGCGTTGGAATGGGCAGATTCCCGCCGTGGACATAATACTGCGATGATCCCTGATGCCCTGCCACCACCCGTGCCGGGTCCGGAATCGACCATCGTTATTCCTGTCCCGGTGCTCGGTGAAGAGGATTCCCATGAGAACAGAGGGACAGGATGCCTTTCTTCCATTCCGGTTGTCGCAGCGTCGGGTGAAGACCGGCATCCTGCGACGCGGTCTGGAAAAAAAGAGAGATCCATTCGATCTATTCTTCCGGCTGTTCCGGCTTCCGGTTCCGGTATACCCGGTGATAGTAGAGGAATCCGATGACCAGCGCGACAAGGACGCTCATGATGACCGGGTCATGGACAATGCGGGATATACCGGAGCGTTCCCTGACCTCGACGGTTACCGTAACCGGATCGGAGATCCGGTCCTGGTCCAGACCGTCGCGATACCGGACCTCGGTATCGAGCCCGTAGGCCTTTACCGTCGCCGTCTTGTCCACACCGATATCAAAGCGGGCTGTCGCCCGCTCCCCGGGTCCGAGATCGCCCAGCGTGGCAGTATCATCGTAGCCGGTGAAGGGTTCCACGGCACTGATACGGGCCTGTGCGCTGTACACGGGTGTTGTTCCGGTGTTTTCATAGGTGATCTCAAGCGAGGCGCGGCTTCCCCGGTACACCCAGAGAGGGTCCCCCTGAACAGAGAACGCCGTCCTTGCGGCAACGGGGATCCCGATGGTCACCATCCGCGAGGTCTTGTTCTCCCCGTGACTGTCGAGATACCCGACGGCGACCTGCATCGGATAGGACCCAGCCTCTGCAGTCCTGTCGACGGCGACCTTGAACCGGGCCTCATGAACCGCCCCGGGTGCAAAGTCCCCGATATACACGGTCCCGGTCACCGGGATAACCGGGCTTTCTGCAACCCGGGAGATCCGGGCGACGGCAGATTTTCCCTCAAGCGACCCGGTGTTCTCGAGCGGGACGATCACGTAGCCCTCGCCCCCTGCGCTGAGATTCTCCGCCCTGATCTTTCCGATGTCGATGAAAACAACATCTGCTACCCGGATGGGGAGGGCTATGGTCGTAGTCTCATCGGTATAGTGGTAGATCACGCTCTCCATCCCCACCAGTTCTTCCGAAGAAAGCCAGGTATAGTTAAGGGTAAGAGGCAGCATGTAATCACCACCGGCCGCATCAGGCAGCACCAGGAGAGAGAACGGTATCCGCACTCCTTCACCTGCCCCGATGTTGCCGACCATCTGGGGATCCGTCTTGACCACAACCGGTGCCGAACCAGCGGTCAGGGCTGCCGTGATCGCAATGGCAGTGCTCGGGGGTGATCCGGTACTTCCATCAGGGGATATGACCTTCCGGGCATCGCGGCCCTGGTTTTCGAGATGGATGACCAGGTCAACCGTCTCGCCAGGGAGCAGCTCGTTTGAGCCGGTGATCCCTGCCCTGAGATCCGGCGACCCGGAAAGGTAGAGGGGAGCGGCACATGCCGGAATTCCGGCCAGCATCAGCATACCCAGCAGAGCCAGGCAGAAGGAAGGAACAACCCTGCTGATTGTTGTCATATCAATAACAACAATGTTTCTTTTTTCATGTTAAAAACTTTACCAGGAAGCAAAAAAAGTGGATTTACCGGGGTTTCCCGAAGTTCTGGGCAGCGATGAATCCATACGGCGAACTGCTCCGGTCTGATTCATAGACCACCCCGACACCGATCTCAGTTACACAGGTATCGAGGATGTTTTCCCGGTGTCCCGGACTCTTCATCCACATGTCCTGGACAAAGTACCTGCCGACTTCATCAGGGACGTCACTCTGGGTAAAGTAGGAGGTGCACGCGATGTTCTCTGCTGCGCACCAGTAGGTATATCCTCCGGCGATCATCCGCTCGAAGGGGTCGAGCCCGTCAGGGTTGTAGTGCGAGAAATAGTCCCGCACCTTCATGTCGAGGCTGTGTGCACGGGCAATGGAGGAAAGCTGCGGGTTTTCCGAGAACGGTGTCAATCCTGCATTAATGCGCTCCAGGTTCGTATACCTGATGATGGCCTGCTCGACCTTATCCTCAATCGTGCCAGCCGGACCCGGACTTATGGCGATCGTCCCGCTGCTGCAGGCGGCATTGTTGCCTTCATCCAACTCTTCCACGACCGCCGTATCATCAGCGATGATCCCAAGATAGTACGATGCAGGAGTGACGCCGACCGGTATCATCACGTATCCGGAGAGCGTGGTGGTGCTCCCCGTGGCGAGGCCGGGAAGGGAGACCGAGCCGAGGAGGATATCGCCGGTGGTGATGGAGGAATCCCCCGAGAGATAGATCCCGGCCCGGGTCTCCCCCGATGGTGCCGTGCCCCCGTTCCTGACGGTTGCCTGGACGCTGATAATCCCTCCCGGAGAAGAAGTGGCCGGGCCGGTAACGGAAACGGCGACCAGATCAGGGAGCGGCAGGCCCGTCACCGTAATTCCCGCCGATGCAACATTGTTATCTTCGTGGGATTCTCCGACTCGTGCCGTTCCGTCAGCCATGACGCAGAGATGATAGCTTCCGGCCGGGGTTCCGGATGGCAGGGTTATGGAATAGGACACCGTTTTTGATGCTCCGGGAGCGAGTGAGGAGGTGTAAATCCTCCCGAGATAGGTGTCGCCTGTATCGATCGTCGTGTCCTGAGAAAGGTAGAAGTACGTGTAGGAGTATGATGCCGATACACTGCCCGTGTTCTGAACCGTAGACACCAGGGCAATTCTTTCCCCGGAGGACGCGGACGACGGTGCGCTCACCCCGGTCACCACCAGGTCCGGTTGTGCCGTGCCCGACGGCGGCGGGGTGGTGGGAACCGGCGTTAACGTAGATGACGGAGTCGGCTGCGTGCTGCCCTGGATGGTCAGGGAGCCCGATCCGGTATTGTTGTCCTCGTCCTTCTCCACGACCCTGGCGGTCCCGTCTGCCAGGGCACAGAGATACATGCTCCCTCCACCGGTCCCTAACGGGATTGTCACGAAGGCGGAGACGGTCCGGGACGAGCCGGCCGTGAGAGATGATGTATAGGTCCTCCCGAGGTAGGAATCAGCCGCGTCAACGGTCGGATCCGCGGACAGGTAGAACGAGGTATACGAATAGGAGGCAGTGGCATCGCCGGCATTGCGCACCGATGCCGAGACCGTCACCCGGCTCCCCGGGGTTGCCGCGGCCGGCCCGGTCACCCCGGTCACCACCAGGTCCGGTTGTGCCGTGCCCGACGGCGGCGGGGTGGTGGGAACCGGTGTCAGGGTCGCCACCGGCGTTACCGGCTGTGTGGGCGGGAG
Organism: Methanomicrobiales archaeon; assembly: GCA_013415565.1. GTDB lineage: Archaea > Halobacteriota > Methanomicrobia > Methanomicrobiales > Methanospirillaceae > UBA9949. Next base: position 528 of record JAAEET010000072.1, on the reverse strand, counting down.
GCCGGCCTGCACGCCCAGACTCCGGAACCCGGCATTGTTCTGTTCATCTTCTTCCGCAATACGCCGGGCCCCATCTGCAACAGCAACGAGATAATACGTACCAGGCCGCGTATCCGACGGAACGGTCACTGTGGTGGATACGGTCCGGGACGAGCCGGCCGTGAGGAGCGGGATGTAAACCTTTCCGAGAAAGGTGTCACCCGCATCAACAATCTGATCGTCTGACAGGTAGAGGAAGGTATCAGAATACGATGCATACGCGGCACCGCTGTTCTTCACCGTTGCGGAGACCGTCATCCGGCTTCCGGGTGAGGCCGAAGCAGGGGCTGTCACTCCCGTTACCTCCAGGTCCGGCCGTGCCGTGCCACCCGGCAATGGAACGAGTCCTGCCGTTCCTGAGGATTCGGTCCCCCCGGAAGAATCCGGTATCAAATTCGTATCGCCGGGGAGACGTGAAGGATAGACGAGCTTTTCCAGTGTTGCAGAGGTGAGGTTGGGGATTGGAACAGCGTAAACGGCTACATTTTC
>JAAEET010000071.1 GCA_013415565.1 Methanomicrobiales archaeon | reverse complement strand
GGGTATCTGGACATCCTACTCCCGGGGAAGCATCCACGGGTGATGCCATTGGCATCGGGATAGCGCCTGGGCGACGCCTGGTCCAGAACGATATGCCCGAACCTGTGCCGCCGCCGAAGAGGTCAGATGGAGCTGATAACAGGATTCATCCTCCCCTTCATGGAAGGGTAATCTTTCTCTGAAAAAAACGAAAATACTGGGAAGCTATCATTCAACGAGTTTCCGGGCCTCTTCAACCGGTACGGCAACCAAGGTTTCGGATGCAATTGCATCCGATCTTCTCAGCTGGGACTTCATTGCCACCTTCTCATCGGGGGCCTCGTATATTCCAATCACGTCGTAGCGGCCGAGAGTCCAGTAGATACCATGGAATTTTATTCCTTCCTTTTCGTCCAGTTCCATCGATTTCATGTTCGCTGCGATCATTTCCTTCGTCGGTTTCTTCCTGAACTTGAGCAGGGATATAAAGTACATCTTCTTTCCTCCACCCTCACCGGGGCAAGGCACAATAGATCAAGTGAGTATATCTCTCTTTTCCTGGCATGGTCCCTGAAGGAGAATCGATTCCGGAATGGGGAGGTTCATCGGTGGAGCACAATTATATTAAGCCCGCGGTCTCCGATGTTAGTATGATGCCGGGAGTATCGGCATTGCATTGCAGGAGGGATGTAATGAAAAAACTCATAATTTTTGTGATCACATTGACACTCCTGACCGGATTCGGCCTGGCAGATCATGGGATTGACCCGGTCCCGGAAACCCAGGGCATTACGAGCTCCACGTCGGTGAACCTGGTCGGCAACTTCGCTTCTGCCACCGAATTGCAGTGGAGGATCACCAATGATCCTGAGCGGGGTCTCCCGGAGATCCCCCCCTTGGCGAGTGAAGAGACCACGATCTACGAGTCAACCTACACGGAAGACACCCAGTCGCAGGGTGCAGGTATCATGCTCTACGACAAGGAGCTGGACGTTGAGACGTCCGGGCAGATCAGCGGCCAGTGGAACATCGAGGCGGTCAAGCAGATCGCGTTTGTCGGCATCAACGGGGGCTCCGTTGTATCGGGCGACACCATCATGGTCGACGGTGCAGCCCGGCAGTACTATACCGAAGACTGGGTCATCTGCCCGTTCGCCCCTGCGGTTACCCTGGTATTCCCCACCTACTGCAACCGCGCGGAGGCGGGAAGCACCATTGACATGACGGTTGCCAATATCCGGACCACGACCACCGATCGGTTCGTGATGCCGTCCGCCGACCATCCGGTCGAGCTGAACCACGACATCCGCATCTCCGAGCTGGTCACTGATGTGCCGTCCCAGGGTATGGCCTCTGCATTCATGGAGGTCCTGATCTTGGAAGCAGGAGGTTTCCTTGCCGACGAGGATAGTTCTCCGGGTGCCTACTGGAGCCTGATGGAACGCATCGAGTTTTCCGAACAGACCACCGCTGACGGTGCGATCACGCTCTTTGACAAGCTCATGCACTACGAATCCGGGATGGTCAGGTAAGGAAGACCACAACCAGGAATTATCTCCTGGTTCTTTTTCATTTCTGGTGGACAGCAGCGGGTAAGAGAAAACGATCACCGGCGGCGGGAGCACCCTTATAGAGACGTCGACCGTGAAAGAGGACCTGATCGAGGTCACAGGAAAGCCTCTTCAAACTTCACGGCAGAGCCGCTCTCCGGTGAAGCCCCGCTTAGGTGAGCTGATACCCCCTCCGGTAACCGGGCAGTGATGCCCGGTTCTTCGCCTCTCCTCCGCGCCGAACCGGAATCCGACCCGCCCGCGCGATATGCCTGATTGGCATACCTTTTTAATAGGTCAATGAAAATGGGAGGTCAGCACTGGGTCCATCCGGGTCCATGCACGGTGGCGATCCGTCACCCTGGAATCCTGTCTTTTTGAGGAATGGTCTCAGTGGTCACCACTATCCCGAGGTGTTTTCGCCATGTCCTATGGAACGCTACGCGAGGCAGATGGAGTTGAGATCTCTGTTCTCGCGGATAACTATACCGACATTCTCATGATGCAGGGGACGGAACGGGTCCGCCGGCTCATGGTCCCGCCTCCCCTGGCGCCGCTTGCCGAACACGGCCTGTCGTGCCTCGTCACGGTCCGCAGTGGATCCGAGAAGCACTGCGTTCTCATGGATGCCGGGGTTACCCCGGCATGCCTCCTCCACAACGCGAGACTTCTGCAGGCCGACCTGACTGCCATCGAGGGGATCATCCTCTCCCATGGTCATTTCGATCATTTCGGGGGGCTCACCCACCTCCTGAAACGGCTCAAGCGGAATGTCCCGGTCACGCTCCATCCCGATGCATTCCTCGACCGCCGTATGAACATCCCCATGATCGGCCGGCCGGTCGGCATCCCGCGGCTTGATGAAGGAGCCCTTACCGGAGCCGGGGCGGTTCTCGGGAAATCCAGCGATCCGGTCCTCCTCGCCGCAGACCTTATGCTCGCCACCGGGGAGATCGGAAGAACCACACCCTTCGAGAAAGGATTCCCCTGGGCGGAGGCAAACATCGGTGGCATGTGGACCGTCGATCCCTTCCATGACGACCAGGGGCTCGTCATCAGGCTCAGGAACAAGGGATTGGTCGTGCTCAGCGGGTGCGCTCATGCCGGGATCATCAATACCGTCCAGCATGCCAGGAAGATTACGAAGACCGACAAGGTGTATGCCGTTATGGGAGGATTCCACCTGACCGGTCCGCTCTTCGACCCGGTTATCCCGCCAACTGTTGCCGCCATGAAGGAGATCCGTCCCGATCTGGTCATCCCGATGCACTGCACCGGCTGGAAGGCGATCACGATGTTTGCCCGGGAGATGCCGGAGCAGTTTGTGCTGAACACGGTCGGAACGACCTATACGTTGTGAGGCGGGTCTTCCGTTCCTCCCTCTTTTTTCCTCGCAAAACCACGGTTCATCGGGGGAAATCCGGACCCCGGTGGTCCCGGGATACCCGTCCGGAGCGAGGTCTGACCCCGGTGTGAGACCGGCCGGTTTCACGGGCGTTTCACATCCCGATCCCATATCCGCGACCGGCCAGGGAAAGAAAATCAGAAAAATTTCCTCTTACGTCCCCATGGCCATTTCATACATCTTTTCGGGAAGGAGCGCGGTCATGGTCTCGGTGCTGACCGTGCCACACTTGGCGATCTCGATGATCACTTTCGCAAGAATTTCAGGGGATGGCAATTCAATGATTGCGACGAAATCGTAGCGGCCGAAGGTATAGTAGTGGCTGACGAGTTTTCCCCCTGCCGATGCTATGATCTGTTCTGCCTTTTTATCCCGTTCTTGTGCTTCCCTCATTTTCTGGATGGCGGTGTCGGTCAGTTTTCCCAGGATGATAAAGAGTGGCATGATGAGCGGGATTGCACCAGGGGATAATAAAAGTAGTGCCATTCCTGGTTCCGGCAGGGAAACAGGGAAGACGAGGAGCCGCCGCCACCCTCGTGCCGGTCTTCAGGTTCAGGGTAATTTGGCAGCAGGTTCTCACATACGCCCTGGTGATTCTGATCATTCCTTCCGGGGGGAGGCGTGCAGCGGATTTCTGCCCAAATCCCGCCTGCCCCCCCTCATCCCGGTGCTAATTTTCCACCGCGGCAAGCTCGGCGCTCAGGTCCTGCGAGAGATCGACCTCGGTGAATGCC
>JAAEET010000001.1 GCA_013415565.1 Methanomicrobiales archaeon | reverse complement strand
GGCACCAGCTGCGAGGAGTGGGCGCTCTACCGTGGTGAAGGGTGCAAAGCCTGATCCCGGAACCTTCCCTTTTTTACCATCCCGACATACTGCTGACGGATAGCCAAAACCCCCGTTGTTCTGCCATTCCCGGTGGCCGGCTCGTTTGTGCCGGGGAGTTAATCCGATCTCCTGCAGGCGTTCGATACCTGGTCTGACCGGTCTCCAGGCTCTCTATAGTTCCAGAAGATAACGATGTCGGGTAAAAAAAAAGAGGTCAGCGGGTGTAATTGGCGATGACCTGCCCGCCGTACTGGACGGTGTGCCCTTCCATGGCCGATCTCAGCACGTCGGCCGTGGAGCCGGGTTCGATGTCCAGAGGACTGTCAAGCCCGTACACGTTGAAGTAATACATATGGGTCTCCCCTTTCTGCGGGCATGGTCCGTAATACCCGATGGTATGAAAGTCGTTCTTCCCCTGCACAGCGTCAAACGGCCGGCTGACAATCGGTTCCTTGGGAATATTCTCCGGGATTGTCTCCCGTGCCGGGATGTTCCAGATACACCACTGGACGAACCGTCTATCGGTATCGGTCACGTCTTCCAGGATGATCGCCAGGAACGTGGACCGGATCCTCTCGATGAAGATCTCGGGCGAGATATTCTCCCCGTCACAGGTGTGCCGCCGGGGAAACTCTTTTCTGTCAAATTCGATACTGACAACGAGGTTTGCCATTCATCACCCCCCTCCTTTGGGAGGGTATACCGGCCGGGATCCCAAGAATCTTTCCCCCCATGGAGGCCGGTCTCCCGGAACGATCAGCTGTCCTCCCGGCGGGGTATCCTCCATGGACTAAAAAGCTTCGGCCCGGGTACCGGCCCTCATCTACAGGTAGAAAACCAGACCGATGATGGCTATGACATACGCCGCCGGATAGAACCAGACCATGATATGATCGATCCGTTCGGCCAGCTGGATTCCTTTCTCGGTGGCCAGCCACTTGAGATAGAGGTTGTAGGCAACGGTGAATCCGCTGACGATGAACGTCATGACAATGATGATATCGAGGAACGTGACGTACCCGAGGCGGGGAAGATCGCTCGTGATGGTGAAGCTGAACAGGACAAGGAGCAGCAGGTTTGCCGCGGCAATATCCGCCCGCTTCCCGTAGTCGGCCAGCAGGAAGGGGATATAGGTCAGGGTGATGATGATGATGATCGGCACGAAGATCCGGAAGAGGTAGTACATCAGGTGCCGCTCGGCCTCGAAATGGAACGAAAAGCGTGAACTGGTGTCGAGAACCTCGACGGAACTGACAGTGGTATCCGATGAGACGATCACCCATTCCTCCTCCCCGAGCTGGCTGCCGATGGACGTCTTTTCTTCCCAGGGGGCATAGACCACGTAGGTCTCGGGATAGAGGGAGTCGACCCTGATATAGAAATCCTGGGCGTCGAACGGGTATCTCCGGAAATCGAAATCCGGAGCCTGCAGGATAACCCAGAACCGCTCGTAGTAGGTCACGGTGCCATCGGATTCCACCACGACGAGCTCGTTCTGGGTCCAGCGCCGTTCCTGCTGGTTGAACAGGGTGTATTCCGGGAACCGGGATCCCTCTGCTCCGGTAAACTCGGAGATGCTCCGGTACACTTTGAAACTGCAGTTGCAGGTGTCGGGGCTGAAGGCAACCGCCGGATCCTTCCAGGTCATCCAGATGGTGGCAACAATACCGTAGTGCTCTTCCTTCTGGTTGACATCCGTGATCTGGTCGAGCTGGGTGCCGATATACACGGTTATCGGGTCCGAAAATACCTTCTTTCCCCTGGATTCTGCGTCACCGGACACCACCCCGGGATCGTTGATGCCGGCAAGAAGGCGATACGGGAGTGGCATGCTCGCTCCGGGAGACTGCTCGATGATCAGCCGGTAGCCTTCACCCGGTTCCGGAAACGTGTACTTGAGGGGTATGACCCGGCTTCCCGGGGCAGGAACCCCGATCGCAACGGGCTTGTTCCCGTAGTCTTCGAGCACGATCCGGGAAGGGATACTGCCCGGTCCGGCTTCCAGGAATATGTACAGTATATCTCCTTCAAATACCGGGTTCAACAAGAAGACGCCGGATTTTCCGGGCGAGAGGTTCCCGGCAACCTCCTGGACATATCCTCCATTGCCGGGATAGGATCGGTTGAGCTCGGCAATCCGGTCGCCGGTCGGTACGGCGGTTCCGTCTGGAACGCCGGGAGCGTTGATCCCGATGAGGAGACGGTATGCGCCGGATGTTTCTCTGACCGGGGTGTCAAAGAGGATCACCTGGAAGTCACCGCTCCGCGGTACTTCGTAGGAGAGCGCGGAAGAATACCCGGGACCACTGTCGTCGTCCCAGGCATCGAAGAAACGGCCTGCCGTCTCGGGGATGGCCAGGAGCGGATCGCGGCCGGCGGCAATCTCCCGGTCAACCGCCGCCTGGTACCCGGACTGCACCCTCCCGATATCAAGCGAGGTACCGGAAACGGCGACGAACGGGTCCAGGTTTCCGGAAGTGCCCATGGCGGAGACATACAGGATATCTCCCCGGAGGAGACCCGGGACGGTATAGCTATAGACCTCGCCCGGTTCAATGAATCCGGAAAACTCCTGGACCGCTTCTATGGGAACCTCTGCACCAGTACTGCAGTGAATACAGGTAAGGATCAGGAGGAGGCTGAGCACTCCTGTATACCGGCAGAGCAGGTGGTTCTGGTGGTTCATGACCCGTTTCCCCGACAGACTATTCGTACATGAACCCACGCCATGGGAGGATAAAAATGTATTTTTTTCCGGGTAACCTGAGAAAAGAAACGATGCGCCGACCGGGACTCGAACCCGGGTTTAGGCGTTGGCAACGCCTAGTGATAACCACTACACTATCGGCGCAGTGCTCTCTACACTACGCGGTAAAGGGTATTAAGGATATCGAATCTCCGTCAGACTGGCAGGGATGACTCCTCTCCCCGGAAGAGGCGTGCGATCTGTTCCCCCTTCTCTTCCGTGGTGATCACCAGGATCTCGTCCCCGGCTTTGAGGACCGGGTTCTCCCCGCGGAAATGGAACGTTTCTCCCCGGTAGAGCCCGATGTATTCGGTCTTTCCGGGAGGCTCAAGTGCCGTCAGCCGTTTTCCCTCCTGCTTCCCGCCCACAATGGCGGTCATGAACCGGACGTCCCCCCTGACCAGGGTGGAGAGCTCGATCGTGTCGACCCCCCGCAGAGCATCGGAAATGATCACCGAGGTGGTCTGGGGCGGGTTGACGATATGGCGGAAACCCAGCTGCTTGGCCACGGTCAGGAAACGGGCATCATCAGTGCGGATGATGATCTCGCGGACCGAGAACGTCCGTGCAATGAGCCCGATGATGATGTTGTCCTGGTCATGGGTGGTGACCGCCACCACCGCATCGGCCTTGCCGATCTCCGCCTTTTCCAGGATGTCGGGCCTCGTCCCCTCGGCCTGGATCACCGTGCAGTCCAGCGTTTCTGCAATCTCCCGGGCTTTGTTCGTATCCTTCTCGATGATGATGATTTCGTGATGGTCCCGCACGAGGATGTGGGCCAGGCTTACCCCGAGCGGCCCCCCGCCCACAATGATGATTCGCATGATCCGTTCATCCTTCCCGACAGACCGTTCTGTCCCATGAACGGATACGGGAGGAAGACTGATTAAGGATTCCTCTGTCAGGGATTACAATCTTCAGCTCTTCGTCCGTTTTACCCAGGTCCGGGGAAACAGGAGCAGGGCAATCGGAATAATCTCGATCCTGCCGAGGAGCATGTCCAGGATGAGGACGACCTTCAGGGGAAGGGCGAGCGACTGCCCGGTTATGCCGACCGAGAGTCCGACCGTGCCCAGTGCACTGGAGGTCTCGAAGAGGGAGTCGACAAGGGAATACCCGTACAGCATGAAAGAGATGGCAGATACGACGAGGATAATGAAGTAGAGAAAGAGGAACGTCACGAGGGCAAAGACCTGGCTCTCGGTGACCGTTGTCTCACCGATCTTGAGCGAGGTAACGGTTTCCCGGGGCAGAAAGAACCTGATGAAGACAAGGTGGACGATGGACACGAGCGCGATGACACGGAGGATCTTGATCCCTCCTGCCGTCGATCCCATGCTTCCCCCGATCCACATCAGTACGCTCATCACCGCCTTTGAACTGTCGGGCCAGGCACCGACATCCACCGTGGAGAATCCTGCCGTGGTCAGGGCAGAAAACGCCTGGAAGACCCCCTCCCCGATGACGCCTCCCGGTGAATTCCCGGTCTCAAGGAGGGTGAAGGCGAGAACACCAGATCCCAGCAGGGCTATTGCCAGGAACCACCGGAACTGGAGGCTCCTGAAGAGGAGGAGCGGGTTCTTGGCCATGCGGGTGAAGACCTCGAAATTCACCGACCCGAGGACACAGCCGATGGTTATCGCCGCAGGAACAAGCCAGCCCGGGAATGCGGCAACCGAATCCGGCCTGGTGGAGAATCCCCCGGTGGATACGGCTGAAAAGGCGTGGCAGACGGCATCGAATGGTCCCATCCCGCCGATCATCAGGAGGGCGAAAGCGATGATGGTGATAATCAGGTAGACCTCGAAAAGGATCGCCGAAGTGGCGATAACCGTCGGCCTGATCTTCCGATCCCCGACGGATGCCCCGAACAGCCGTGAGGCGCTGATCCCAGCCGGCGCCAGGAGGGAGAGGACGATGATCAGGATGCCGATGCCCCCGATCCACTGGAGCCAGGAGCGTGCAAACAGGAAGACCGGTCCCACACCCGCGGGGGCAACCGACAGGCCGGTGGTGGTCACCCCTGACACCGCCTCGAAGTAGGCATCGACGAAGCTCATCCTTGTTGCCAGGGAGAACGGGATGGAGCTGATAAAGGCTGCCACCGGAAAGACGAGCGCTGAAATGACCATCGCTTCCTTCCACTGGATCTCGTCGTCGGGAAGAAACCGGTACAGGGCATAGCCGGTCCCGATGATGATACTGCCGATGATCCCGTAGACCAGGGCGATAGCATGCTCGACGAAAAAGAAGGCGATGGTGAACGGGATAACGGTTGCCGCACCGATGCCGACGAGCAGGAGACCGAGGTACCGGAGCACCAGCCTGAAGTTCACCGGGGAAACGAGTTCGTACATCGCTCTCCTGGTGAGTTCTACACCGGGAGGATATTAATAGCCTCGTGTCCCGGGAGATTTTAGCGCTGCGGCAGCGTGAACCTCCAGCCGCAGGAGAATTCCCGGTCCCCGGCATCCGGGGGGCAGGCAATGCATGCCGTCTCGAACCGGGGATCGATGGTCCGGGCAAAGACCGAATACTCAACCAGGCCGACCTCGCGGCAGGGGAAGAGGGGGAGACCCCTGCGTTCCCGGGCGTCCTGGGTCCTGCAGGTCAGCATGAAATAGCAGAGCGTATCCCCGGACGGCCGTTCTATCCGGAACGGGTTGAGCAGGGAGTGGAGCCGGTGCCGGAGAGCGGAATCAAGTGCGTCAAGCCCGCCGTGTTCCGGCAATGAAAGCCGTTTTTTGATCCGCTCCGCCTCGATCCGGGAGAAATCCGTCCATATCTTCCGATCCAGTTCCATGGCTTTTTCCAGCCCGAACGCCCCCTCAACCGCGAGAAACCAGAGGCCATCCATGGCGAGCCAGTTCTTCGCCGCATCGACGAGCTCGGGGTCAGCAGGATCCATACCCGGATTTTCCCGCTCTAGGGAAAAATAGTACCCGGTCCCTGCTCCCCTGACAGCGCCAGGGCTTTTTCGTATCAGGAATCCCATCCCTGCCTGCAGCGAATCGCCGCGCAGTACAATTTTCCACTCGATTCCAACATCTTAATTAAAAAAGACAGGGTAGATCTATAGCAATGATCCCCCTCATGCTGAACTTTTCCGGGAAGAAGGTGGTCATCTTCGGAGGGGGGGATGTCGGCGCCCGGAAAGCCGGATTTTTCTGTCCGGAGGCAGAGGTTACGGTATACTCACGCTCGTTCTCCCCCCGCTTCACGGGCATGGGGGCATCACTGGTGGAAAAGGATCTCTCCGGGGTATCCGACGAGGCGCTCCTGCAGCTCCTGGGCGGGTCATATCTTGCCGTGGCTGCAACTCCCGATGCTGTCCTGAACGACCGGATCGGTACCCTCTGCCGGATGCAGGGGATCCTCTTCAATAATGCCCGGGGAGAGAGCGGGGATGTCCTGATCCCCTCGGTCATCCGGGGCGACCATTTTATTCTCTCGATCAGCACCGGGGGAAAGAGCCCTGCGGTCAGCCGGTATCTCCGGGAATACCTCCAGTCATCCCTGCCCGGCCTTGACCGGATGATCGAACTCCAGGAACGGCTCCGGCATTACCTTCGTGAGACCGAGCCCGGGATCGGGAGACGGAAAGCAATCCTCTCCGGCGTCCTCCATGACCGGGAGGTCTGGGAGGCGCTGGAAGAGGGCGAGGATAAAGCGTGGAGCCTGATCGAGAGGAGGTACCTGTAATGGACGAGCAGCTCCATGTCCCGATCGCGATCGCCGGGATCAGCCACCACCTGGCAACGGTCGACAAACTTGAGCAGTTCCGGTTTCCGGATGAGAAGGCCTTTCTTGCCATGGCCAGGGACCGGTTCCGGGGAGTCCTGATCCTCCAGACCTGTAACCGGATCGAGATCCTGGTGCATGGCGAGGCGTCAGCCCTCCGGTCCCTGCTCGAGGGGGAGGGAAGAACAGACTTCTCGCTGCTGACCGGGACCGGGGCGCTCCGCCACCTCCTCATGCTGGCCGCAGGCATGGACTCGATGATCGTCGGAGAAGACCAGATCATCGGGCAGCTCAAGGATGCCCTTGCCCTGGCAAAGGAGGCGGGGACGGCAAGCCCGGTCCTCGAGCTCTGCGTCAACAAGGCGGTGCATGTCGGGGTCGAGGTCCGCCGGCAGACCCAGATCAACCGGGGTGCGGTCTCCATCGGTTCCGCAGCGGTCCTGCTCGCCGAAGAGCAGCTCGGCAGCCTCGAGGGAAAACACATCCTCGTGGTCGGCTCCGGGGAGATGGGGATGCTCGTCGCCCAGGCACTGGCGGCCAAGAAGCTGACGGCGATGTACGTGGCCAACCGGACCTACCAGCGGGCCGAGGTCCTGGCAAAGAAGATCGGGGGCAAGGCGGTGAAGATGGCGGAGCTCCCCCGCTACATGATCCTCTCCGATGTGGTCATCTCCTGCACCTCCGCCCCCCACCCGGTCATCTACCGGGAGCACCTGCGGGAGATCATGCTGAGCCGGTGCTGGCCGCTGGACGGCCACCCGCGGCCCCTGGTCCTTATCGACATCGCCCAGCCGCGGGATGTCGAGGAAGGTGCCGAGGAGATCGACGGCATCCACCTCTTCACCATCGACAGCCTCCGGCGGATCAACGAACTGACCATGAGCTCCCGGCGGGAGGCGGCAGACCAGGCTGCCTCGTTTATCGGCACGGAACTGCACCAGTTCGTCCGGTTGCTCAACGGGAAAGTCGCCGACGAAACCCTCTCACTCCTCCATACCTGGGCGGAATCGATCCGGATGCGGGAGCGGGACCGTGCACTCTCCCGGCTCGGACCCGGAGATCCACGTGCCGGAGAGATCGTCGACGATCTCTCCCGGGCCCTGGTGAGCAAGATCCTCTCCGATGTGACCGTTTCCATCAGGCTCTGCGCAGAAGACGGGGACCTCGATTACGCACGATCGCTGGTCGCCGCAATAACCCGAGGTGAGAAGATATGTTTCCGCAACGAAGAATGAGGAGGCTCCGGGGCAGGCTGATCCAGCCCCTGGTACGGGAGCACGTGGTCTCGAAGGCCGATCTCGTGGCCCCGCTGTTCGTGGATGAGACTGCCGCTGCCCCGGTCCCCATTGCCTCCCTACCGGGACAGTTCCGCTACCCTGCCGGCGGGATCGCCCGGGCCGTGCAGGATCTCCGGGCGAAAGGCATTTACGCCGTTCTCCTCTTCGGCATCCCCGCCGCGAAGGATCCCGGAGCATCGGAAGCGTTCAACCCGGATGGGATCGTCCAGCAGGCCGTCCGGTCGATCAAGGAAGCCCTCCCGGACATGGTGGTCATCACCGATGTCTGTGCCTGCGAATATACCGATCATGGCCACTGCGGGATCCTCACGGACGGTCCCGGTGGTCCCGACCTCGATAACGACCGGTCCCTGGACCTCATGGCAAGAATCGCGGTCAGCCATGCCCGGGCCGGTGCGGATATCGTTGCCCCATCCTGCATGCTTGACGGCATGGTCGCCGCCATCCGGGGAGCGCTGGATCACGAAGGGTTCACGGATACGGCGATCATGTCCTACTCCACCAAGTTTGCCAGTGCCCTGTACGGTCCGTTCCGGGAAGCGGCGGATTCCGGGTACACCTGTGGGGATCGGAGCACCTACCAGATCAACCCGGCGAACCGGAGGGAGGCGGTCAGGGAGTCCGAGCTCGATGCCGGTGAAGGGGCCGATATCCTGATGGTGAAGCCCGCCGGGTTCTACCTCGACCTCGTGGCCGCGATACGGACCATCGGCCTGCCCGTGGCGGCCTACCAGGTGAGCGGCGAGTATGCCATGATCAAGGCGGCGGCGGCACGGGGTTGGATCGATGAAAGGAACGTGGTCATGGAGAGCCTCCTCTGCATCAAGCGGGCGGGAGCCGACCTGATCATCACCTATTTTGCCGGAGATGCGGCGGGGTGGCTGGATGAAGAGCAGTGATCTCTACCAGAAGGCCCTCGGGCTGATGCCCGGTGGCGTGAGCAGCCCGGTACGGGCGATCCGGCCCTACCCGTTCTATACCAGGGCCGGCGACGGCTCCCGGATCACCACGGTCGATGGTGAGGTCCTGATCGACTGCTGCATGGCGTACGGCCCGCTGATCCTCGGCCATGCCCATCCTCTCATCCACCAGGCCATCACCTGGCAGCTCTCGAAAGGCTGGCTCTACGGCACTCCGGCGCCGGTCGAACCGGAGTTTGCGGAGCTGATCATCCGCGATCACCCGGGGATGGACATGATCCGGTTCGTCTCGAGCGGCTCGGAGGCAACCATGGCCGCCATCCGCCTGGCACGGGGATTTTCCGGGAAGCAGGATATCGTGAAAGTCGAGGGTGGCTTCCATGGCGCCCACGACGGGGTGCTGGTCAAGGCGGGTTCGGGAGCAACCACCCATGGCGTACCCGATTCCGCCGGCGTCCTCCCCGACGTGGTCTCCCATACCCGGCAGGTCCCCTACAATGACCCGGAAGCCCTGGAGAGCCTGCTTTCCCGGGAAGACGACATCGCCGCATTCATCATCGAGCCGGTGATGGGCAATATCGGGCCGATTCTCCCGGATGACTCCTACCTCAGGGATGTGCGGGAGATCACCCGGGCCCACGACGTTCTCCTCATCTTTGACGAAGTCATCACCGGGTACCGGCTGGGAATCGGCGGCGCCCAGGTGATGTTCGGGGTGCGGCCTGATATCACCACGCTCGGAAAGATTATCGGCGGCGGCCTTCCCATCGGGGCGTTCGGGGGAAGGAAGGAGATCATGGAGCTCATCTCACCTGCCGGGCCGGTGTACCAGGCAGGAACCTTCTCCGGGAACCCCCTCTCCCTCTCCGCAGGTATGGCCACCGTCAGGTGGCTCCATGCCCACCGGGGCATCTACCGGGTGATGGAGGCCTGGGGAGCGGAGATCGGAGAAGCCGTGGCCGGGAAGACCGAGGGATCATTCGTCCGGCTCGGGTCGATGTTCAAGTATTTCTTCAGGAACAGGGCACCCCGTACCTACCTCGAGGCAAAAGAATGCGACACCGGGAAATTCGGCGAATTCTGGACCGCGATGCGAAAGAAGGGCATCTTCCTTCCCCCGTCCCAGTTCGAGACCAACTTCCTCTCTGCTGTCCATGAAGACGGGGATATCGGGCAGATTGCGGCGGCATACCAGGCATGCATCTGAGGATCGGGACACGGGGAAGCCGGCTTGCCCGGGTGCAGGCCGAGCGGGTCGCAAGGCTGCTCGCTGAACGGGGATGCCAGGCCGACCTCTCCATCATCACCACCAGGGGGGATACGATCGACGGGGTGCCGCTCCACGAGATCGGGGGGCAGGGAGTGTTTGTCCGTGCGCTCGACGACGCCATTCTCGCCGGGGAAATCGACTGCGCCGTCCACAGCATGAAGGATATCCCGGCGCTCCGGCCGGAGGGAGTCACCACGGCCGCCATTCTCAAACGCGATTCCCCGGCGGACTTCCTGGCCCACACGCTCCCGCTCGATACCGTGCGGATCATCGGGACATCGAGTACCAGGAGGCGGGCCCAGATCCTCCGCAACCTGCCGGGTAAGTTCGTGGAGCAGCTGCGGGGGAACGTGGATACGCGGCTCCGGAAACTCGCCGACGGTCGGTACGATGCGATCGTACTTGCCGAGGCTGGTATCGAACGGATGTCCATCTCGGTTCCGGGGACCCGTCTTTCCCCGGAACAGTTCGTCCCGTCGCCGAACCAGGGGACCATTGCCGTGGTATGCCGTGATGACCCGGACCTGACGACGATCCTCGCAGAGATCGATCACCCGGAGACCCGCTTCGATACCGGGGTTGAACGGGCGGTGATGGAAGAGGTGGGCGGCGGGTGTTTCACCCCCCAGGGGATCGCCTGCCAAAACGGCCACCTTATCGGGGAGATCCTCTCCCTTGACGGCGACCGGCAGGTCCGGATCGAAGAGGATGTCGAATCACTAAATGAGGCGCGTCTCGTCGGGAGGAGACTCCGGAACGAGGGAAGAGCGCTGATCAGGGAAGCGCATGAGAGACTGGGGATCGGGTATGAACGGTAAGGTGTATCTGGTAGGATCCGGGCCGGGCGGGGAGGGCTTCCTCACCCTCCGGGCCCGTGAAGTGATCGATATGGCGGACGTGATCCTCTACGACCAGCTGCCCGGCGAAGAGATCCTCGCCGGGCTCCCGGAACGGGCGGAGAAGATCGACTGCGGGAAGTACGGGTCGCAGCATACGCTCGAGCAGGAGGAGATCGAGGCCCTGATGGTTGCGAAAGCACAGGAGGGAAAACAGGTGGTCCGGCTGAAAGGGGGCGATCCGTTCATGTTCGGAAGGGGTGGCGAAGAGCTCGAGGTCCTCCGCGGCCACGGGATCACGGTCGAGCTCGTCCCGGGGATAACAAGTGCGCTTGCCGTTCCGGGCGCCGTCGGAATACCGCTGACACACCGGAAGTATGCCTCGCAGGTCACCGTGATCACCGGTCACGAGGATCCTACCAAGCCCGAACCGGCCCTGGACTGGGAACTCCTGGCCCGCCAGCGGGGAACGATCGTCATCCTGATGGGGGTAAAAAACCTCCCGCAGATCGCCCGCTCCCTGATCGGGAACGGAAAGGATCCCTGCACGCCGGTGGCGGTCATCGAGAACGGGCTTCGGGAGAACCAGCGGGTAACCACCGGGACCCTTGACGATATCGGGAGGATTGCCGCTGAACGGGGGGTGAAGCCCCCTGCGGTCATCGTCATCGGCGGGGTGGTCTCTCTCTACCGGGAAGGGGATCGCCTCATCCCTGTCTGATCCCGGATCGCCGGTACAGAACAAGTTTTAATGTTCTACCACAACCCAGCTGTAGGAGAGATGACCCTTCCGGGCGGACCCACCAAGGACGAGATCATGGCCATCTCGCTCCAGAAACTCGGCCTGCGGCGTGGAGACGTCCTCGTGGATATAGGGTGCGGCACGGGGAAGGTTGCGGTGCATGCGGCACCGTTCGTGCAGCAGGTCTATGCGGCGGATATCCGTGACGAGGCGGTCAGGTGCACCCGCGAAGAGGCGGCCCGCTGCGGGATTACCAATATCGAGGTCTCCCGTGAGCATGGTGCGGACCTCATCATGCGCCTGCCGCATATCGACTGTGCGTTTGTCGGGGGATCGCGGGATCTCTCCCGCATGCTCACCCTGCTTGCCGGGAAAAAAGTCCGGTCCGTCGTGGTGAACGCCGTATTGATCTCAACCCTCCACGAAGCCGTCTCTGCCATGGAAGAACTCGGGATCTTCAGGGAGGCGGTCCACGTGATGGTCTCCCGTTCGAGCCCGCTTGGATCGGGACTGATGTTCCGGCCGCTCGATCCGGTGTTCATTATCGCGGGGGGAGCCCCGTGCTGATCGGCCTTGGTCTCGGGCCGGGGGAGCCCGAGTACCTCACCCTTCGGGCCGTCCGGCTCCTGGAGGAGGCCGATTCGGTCTTTGTACCGGGCCGGATCGCCTTCGACCTGGTGGCGCCGTACCGTGAGGCGGAGATCCTCGAGTTCCCCATGACGGGTGACGAGGACGTGATCGCGGCCTGCATGGACCGGAACGCAGACCGTATCGCCCCGGTGGCCGCCGACGGCACGGCAGTGCTCGGGCTCATCGGCGATCCGAACTTCTTCTCGACCTACTCGCGCCTCTGCGATGCGATCCGGGTGCGGCATCCCGCCATCGTCTGCCGGACCGAACCCGCCATCAGCTCCATCACCGCATTCGCATCGGTTGCCGGGGTCTCGCTCTCCGAAGGATTCCTGGTCACGGACGGGCCGGACGAGGTTCCCTGCAGAATCCAGCTCAAGGTGAAACGGCCCCGGGAAACAGCGGCACGCCTCCGGGAGAGGGGATACCGTTCGTTTATCCTGGTCGAACGGATGTACATGGGAGATACCCGGGTTTACCGGGACCAGGAGCTCCCTGAAGAAAGCGACTACATGAGCATCCTCTATGCGAGGCGGTGATATGGGGAAGGTGTGGTTCGTGGGTGCCGGCCCCGGGGCGCCCGACCTGATCACGGTCCGTGGCATGGAACTCCTCGCCCGCGCCGATATCCTGGTGTACGCCGGTTCCCTGGTGAACCCTGCGCTCGTCGAACGGTCCGGTGCACGGGTGAAGGTCGATTCCTGGGGAAAGAGCCTCGAGGAGATCGTCCCCCTGATGGTGGCGCATGCCCGTGAAGGGGCCCTCGTGGTGCGGCTCCATTCCGGCGACCCGGCACTCTACGGGGCTGTCGTGGAACAGATGCGGCTGCTCGAGGAGGAGGGAATCGAATACGAGGTCGTTCCGGGAGTCTCCTCGCTTTTTGCCGCCGCCGCCGCACTCCGGACCCAGTTCACCCTCGGCGGGGTCGCCGACACGCTGATCGTGACCCGCCCGGCCGGAAAAACGCTCGGGCAGGACGAGATACCGGAGCTCTCCCGGCACACCGCCACCCTGGTCTTCTTCCTCGGAGCCGACCGGATCGACGAGATCATCGCCCGTTTGGAGCGCCCCCCTTCGACCCCGGCGGCAGTGGTCTACCATGCCAGCTGGCCGGATGAGACGGTGATCCGCGGGACCATCAGCGATATTGCAGGGAAGGCCCGTGAGGCAGGAATCACCCGCTCCGCTCTCCTCGTGGTGGGCGGGGTCATCGATCCTGCCGGATCAGGTCACCGGAGGTCGGTGCTCTACTCATGACGAGAGCGGTCATCTACCTCCCGCGGTTTCTCGGGGAGGCCCGGCAGATTGCGGATTGCATCTCCGCAGACCTCATCGAATATTCCCCGACAGCGTTCCGGGAGGCGTTCGGGCAGTATTCCCAGATCGCCGCCGTCATGTCGGCCGGTATTGCCGTGAGAGGAATCGCGCCGCTCCTCGCGGACAAGTGGACCGATCCTGCCGTGGTGGTGGTGACACCCGACCTCGGCCTGGCCATCCCCCTGATCGGCGGGCATCACGGGGCAAACGCCCTTGCCCGGGACCTTGCACCGCTGGGGACGGTCCCCGTCATCACCACCGCCACCGAACGGGCAGGGGTGTCGTCCGTCGAGGGGATTGCCGCGGCCGGAGGATACAGCCTGGTCAATTACGATTCATCGACCCCGGTGAACGCAGCTTTCCTCGATGGTACGGCCGGAGTGTACGCGGTGTCCGGACCCGCCCTCGTGATCGGAGGGCCGGATGTCGCTTTCCTGGTCGCTGAAGGTGAGTACGGGGTCGGGATCGGGTGCCGGAAGGGAGTGTCCGCTGAAGCGGTCGAAGAGGCGGTTCGCGCCGCTCTCGCCGCCGCCGAAATTGAGCCCGGCGACGTGCTCGTCTTCGCCACCACGGTAAAAAAATCGGGCGAACCGGGAATCCTTCAGGCCGTCCGTGCCCTCGGCCGGCCGCTGATCTTCCTCGATGACCGGACCATCAACCGCCACCCGGGGGTTTCTGCGTCCGGTGCATCGCGGCTCGGCCTTGCCGGAGTCGCCGAGCCCTGTGCCCTCGCCGTATCGAAGCGGAAGGAGCTGATAGTGCCGAAGCTGCTGAAGGGAGGAGTGACGGTTGCCATCGCACGGTAGGCTTGCCATCGTCGGAATCGGTCCCGGGAGTCCCGCCCAGCTCACCGGCCGGGCCCGGGAGGTGCTGGAACAGGCCGCGTATGTTATCGGGAATGACACCTACCTTGCCCAGCTCGGCCCGCTCCTTGAAGGGAAAAAGGTGATCACGAGCTCGATGGGGAAGGAGGTGGAACGGGCGCGACGGTCGATCGAGCTCGCCCGGGAGGCCCCGGTGGTCATGGTGAGCGGTGGCGATGCCGGCATCTACGGTATGGCCGGGATCGTCCTCGAGATCCTGGAGCGCGATGGCGTGGATCTCCCCTGGGAAGTCGTCCCGGGTATCACCGCCTCGCAGGCCGCCGCATCGATCCTCGGCTCTCCTCTCTCGGGCGATTTCGCCACCCTCAGTCTCTCGGATCTCCTCACCCCGCTCGAGGTGATCGAACGACGGCTCCATGCCGCCTTCTCGATGGGCGTGCCGGTTGTTCTCTACAACCCCCGGAGCAGGGGGCGGCCCCACAACTTCGCCCTTGCCATGGAGATCGCCGGAGAATACCGGTCGCCGGCAACCCCGGTCGGGATCGTGCGGAATGCCTACCGGGACGGCGAGGAGGCGGTGATCACCACGCTTGGAGAGATTTCAGGGGTGGAAGGGAAGGTGGACATGCATACCACGGTGATCGTGGGCGGAGAAGAGACACGGATCTGGAGGAACGGAGAGGATGTCAGAGGGATCATCACCCCGCGGGGATACCACCGGAAGTACCTATACTGACCTCGGTGCAACAACAGCCGAGGCGTACGAGATATCGAAGACCAGCAGGACCCTTGCCCGGGAGGTTATCGGGGACCGGGACTTCGAGGACCGGATCCGGCAGCGGTGCTCGGTCGCCGTCGGCGACTTTGCCATGGCCGGGCTGCTCCGGTTCTGCCATGACCCGGTCACGGCCGGCCTCACCGCCCTCGGTCAGGGATCCCCCGTCATCACCGATATCCGGATGGTGCAGGTCGGGATCCAGAAGAAAGGGCACCGGAGCACAGTCATCTGCGCCCTCGATTACGGCGGGGATGAAGCGTCGGCCCTGGGGATCACCCGGAGCAGGGCCGGGATCCTCGCCCTCGCCGATCGCCTGGACGGCGCGATCGTGGTGATCGGGAATGCCCCCTCGGCCCTGCTTGCGGTCTGTGATCTGGTCCGGGACGGCATACGTCCTGCCCTGGTGATCGGAACACCGGTCGGATTCGTCAAGGCCGCAGAATCAAAGGAAGAACTCCGGACCCTCCCGGTCCCCTCCATCTCGAACGAAGGTACCCGCGGGGGAACCCCGGTCGCGGTTGCCGCCATCAACGAGATCATCACTATCCATGCAGAACGCCATGCGAAACGACAGCCCTGAGGACCCGGTCACCGACCCGGTCACCGGTTTCACCTACCCTGAACCCTGGATCAGGAAAGCATCCGGTCGCGATGACCTTGCCCTGGCAAGGAACGGGCTTGCCGTGCTCACCTCGTCGGGCACCATCCTGAGGAGGGGGTTTACCACCGGCACAACCGCTGCCGCCTGCTGCAAAGCGGCCATTCTCTCCCTGGTACGGCCGGTTGAATCGGTGGACGTGACCGTCCCCTGCGGGCTGACGGTTACCGTCCCGGTGGCAGGTTCGGGAGGGCAGGCCGAATGCCGGAAGTACGCCGGCGACTACCCGACCGATGCCACCGCCGGGCTCCTCTTTGTCGCCCGGTGCACGGTCAGGCCCGATGGAATGGAGCTGATTCCCGGGGTCGGAATCGGCAGGTTCGTCCGCGACACCCCCCGGCACCAGACCGGGGAGCCGGCTATCAGCATGCCGGCACGGGACTGCATCTTTACCGCCATGGAAGAGGGGCTCAGGGAGACGGGCCTCGATGGGGCACAGATTATGCTCGCCATCCCTGACGGAGCCCGCGTGGGTGCGGCGACGCTCAACCCGAAGGTCGGGATCGAGGGAGGCATCTCGATTCTCGGGACAACCGGGCTGGTTGAACCCTGGGACGATCACCTCTCCGCATCGGTCGCAGAGCGGGTCGGGCACGCCGACCGGGTGGTCCTCTCCACGGGGAGAATCGGGCTTCGCTATGCCCGGCTCCTCTTTCCCGACCACGAAGCTATTCTTGCCGGGGCAAAACTCGCCGAGGCGCTCTCCGCTGCTGACGGCGAGGTGGTGCTCTGCGGGCTCCCCGGGCTTATCCTCCGGTTCCTCGATCCCGGTATCCTTGACGGGACCGGGTGTATGACCGTTGAGGAACTCTCGGGCAGGCCCGGATTCGAACGGAAGATGGAAGGGGCGTTTCACACCGCGAAGGAGCGCTACCCCGGGCTGCGGATCGTTGTGATCGACCGGAAAGGCGTCATCATGGGGGATTCGGGATGAAAGTCGTCGGCGTCGGATGCGGGCCGGGGATGCTCACCGAGGAGGCCATCCGTGCGATCACCGGAGCGACCGTGGTGATGGGCTCCCGGAGGGCGATCGAACTGGCCGCCCGGTTCATCCCGGAGGGATGCGAGGTGCAGGTGATGAATGATTTTTCCTCGATCCCCGTGCCGGACCATGCCGTGGTCCTCTCTACCGGGGACCCGATGCTCGCCGGCCTCGGGTTCCTGGGAGGGGAGATCATCCCGGGGATCTCATCCCTCCAGCTGGCATCGGCACGGCTCGCCATCCCCCTCGAGGAGGTGGTGGTTGTCCGGGCTCACGGGAAGGATCACCGGGCGGCATGTGCCCCGATCGCCCGGGCCCTGGACCAGGGCAGAACCGTCTTCATCATCGCCGATCCCCGGTTCAGCGTCGCCGGGCTCTGTCGTGCGATCGGAGCGGGCAGGGAAGATCTCGCGGTAGCCCTGTGCGAGGATCTCGGGTACCCGGAAGAGCGTATCTCGCTGGGAACGGTTTTTGACCCGCCTGTCCCGACTTCCCGTCTCTTCTCGGTATTTGTGGGCAGATTTTCGGGAAATCGGGCGTAATTCTCCCTGAAGGAATATAAGGGAGCACGGCATACCCTCTTTCAGGAGAATTAAAAGGAGAGACCAGCATGGAGAAAGCGACAAAGAAACAGCTCAGCCTGCTCTGTTTCCTGGCAGGGTTCGTCCTTGTTCTGCTACAGGATCTCAAGGGATTTGCCACCATCGACCCGGGCTTCTCGTGGCCGTGGGCCGCCATGTTCTACACCGGCCTCCTGCTCATCGTGATCGGCTACTTCTTGAGGGGCTGAGGCCGGGGCGCCACCCCCGCCATATCGGACAGGTCAGCTGGCATCCGGGAACGGGAAAAACCGGAAGGCCATGGGCTGAACCATCCGGGATTCCCATTATTTCCGCTGCACGACCAGGCATCGTCACCGGACGCTTCAGTCTCTCCTCAAACGTCTTCAGGCAATCCTGACCCGGTTATCTTCCCGGGTGATGAATCCTTCATCCGCAAGCCGGACAAGAACCGGCTCTATCACTGATTCGGGAAGCCCGAGGTTCCGGGAAAGATCCCCAACTGCCGTCTCACCGCCACCGATCAGCAGCCGGAGAATCTTTCCCCGGAGCTGCCGGTTCGAGCCTTCAAAGGGCGCCTGCCGCGAGTAGTGCCGGCTCCGCCGGTTCGGATTCTCAATCGTGGCCCCCAGGTGCCGGCCGTAGTCCATCAGGGCATTGTACCACTCACGGGGATTCTCCCTGACCAGGGTCGCTTCAACCAGGGGAAGGATCTCGCGGTCCGCCACACCGGTCCGGTCACTGAAGAAGCAATGGATGAAGACCCGCCTGATATTCGTCTCTATCATCACCACCGGCCGGTTGAATGCGAAAACGAGGATGGCGGAAGCGGTATAGGGACCTATGCCGGGGAGGCTTTGGAGGCCCTGTTCATCGTCCGGAATGACCCCGTCGAACCGCTCAACAATCTCCCCTGCTGCCGCTTTCAGGGCCAGGGCCCGCCGGTTGTAGCCGAGCCCCTGCCATGCGCTGAGCACGTCCTCAGCCGTGGCCCCGGCAAGCGATTCGATGTCGGGAAACCGGGTGAGAAAGCTCGCGTACTTCTCCCCTACCCGTTCCACCTGCGTCTGCTGGAGCATGATCTCCGATACCATGATACGGTAGGGATCGGTGGTATGCCTCCAGGGAAAGTCGCGCCGGTGGGTCCGGTAGTACGAGAGGACCCTGGCCTGAAACGATGCGATGGATGGTCCGGTCATCTCACGAAAATGCCGGTGTACCCGGCTCCTCTCCCTGGTAATTGCATGTCATTCCCGAAATATCCTGCTTTCAGGGACCCTCCGGAATACCGGAACTGTCCTGCATCGCCGACGTGGAATCGACAAGGATCATTGCCTGTGAGCTCGAGAGGAACGGAAGGAAACCCCCCTCATCGCCGGAAAGCCGCAGGGGACACTCAGGGGAGCATTGACCGGCATCGGGAGATTCCGGGAATGAATACCGGAAATTCATTCCTGGTGCCCGGCATGTTCCTTCAGCTCCCCGACCCGCTCAACGTACCGGTCCGCATCGAACTTCCGCTTCAGCCCGTGGGCATTCATGTACCGGATCTTGCCATAGACCGGCCGTTCCGCCCAGGCACGGTCGTGTTTTCCGAAGCACCATGCAACCCCGGTAAACCCGTTCGGGTCCCGGCCATCCAGCTCGTAGCCATTGTTCAGCCCAAGCGCGATCCGGTATCCTTCTTCAGGCGATTCCGACCACTCAAGGATCTTCTTTCCCCAGTACATCCGCATGTAGCCGTGCATCTTCCCGGAAAACCGCATCTCGTCCTGGGCGGCATTCCAGTACGGGTCATGGGTCGCTGCTTCCTCAAACTCCCTGAAACGGTAGCTGTATTCACGGATATCCCCGGCATGCTCCCCCAGGGTCTTTTTCGCCCAGCCGGGAAGACCCTCGTACCGGTCATACCCGGGATTATAGAAGACGAAATTCATGGCCAGTTCCCGTCGCACGATCAGTTCCTCGAGGTAGACCCCGGCATCGGGATGGCCGGTTGCTGTGATCCGGAGCGCGATATCAAGCGGCGAGATCTGCCCGAAATGGAGATAGGGACTCATGCACGAGAGGGCATCGGCATTCGGGTCGTTCCGCCCGGAAGCATACCGGTCCAGCCGCTCCGTGATGAACCGGTCAAGCAGCCCGTGGGCGGCACGCTCTCCCCCCTGCCAGGGAACCCGGTGCTCCCCACCTGCCTCTGCTATCGTCGCAAGAAACGACGCTGCTGCAGGATCGGTGTCGACGCCGGGATCGAGGGAGAGAGAGGATCTGCCCGGCCTTTTCTCCCCGGACGGGACCAGGAACCGGTCGATCAACGGCGTGATCTTCTTCCTGAAGGTGGCAGCCGACCACTCTTCTTTCGGCGAGGCATGGTGGACCGGAACCACCACGTTGGTCTCCACCTGGCAGAACCGGCACGGCAGCTCGTGCGACACGGTCTCGCGCCATTCCCGCTGGATCCGGAGATACCCGCAATCGGTCACCACGAGTGCCGCACCAGCGGCAAGGGCGGGAATATTGTCGGCCGGATCCCCAAAGCGGGTCACCAGCCGTACTCCATGGTTCGCGAGATCCCTTTCCACCTCCCCGAGACCTTCGGCAAGGAACCGGTAGTGGAATCCCCGGGCATCCGGGAAACCCGGGGTCACCACAAAGCAGGCCACGAGCGGAAGGGCGAGGCGCTCCGCATGGGTTACGGCATACTGGTAGGCATGGTTGCACCGCAGCCGGGGTGATGCCTGCATCCAGTACAGCACGTACCTGCCCTTCCTGACCGGCTGCCGGTTGAGCGGCTGCACCCGTTCCTGCTGGATCATGTATGAGGGATGGTCGTTTCCCCTAGAAGAGCATTGGCAGGAGCGGGCTGGTCGCGGTTCAGCGGCTCAGATGGAAAAATGTGATAATCGGGTTATATCCCAAGGAGCCTGATCCAGCTGACAGGAAGGCCTGTTCTCTGGTAGGTCCACCACAGATTCCCGTCAGTTGATCCTGCTGATCCTTGGGAGGTCCAGGTCATGGGGGCAGGATTCCGGGCAATGTAGGAGGATATCCAGTCTTCCCTCACCGTTATTCCGTTGGTAATCGTTGAGCGATGAATGGATACAGTCTCGTTGATCGTCCCCTGCACGGACACGGTGGTGCCCGTGGAAAAGTAGCTTCCTGCAGTGGAGAGACTCGTTGCCGCAGCCGCTCCTGCAAGAAGGGAGAGTACGAGGCATAGTACGATCAGGGTGGATACGTTTTTTCCTGTGGTCATGGATTTCTCCTTTCAGGCGGGAACAACAGATGTTCACTTACCAATGTTCGCAGCATATTAAAAGTTTTCTGAACCCCCGGGTTCAGGGATAGTATCAGGTCCGCCGGAAGAGTTCATCGAGCTTCTTCCGGGCAAAGACCACCATGGTCGGCCTTCCGTGGG
Organism: Methanomicrobiales archaeon; assembly: GCA_013415565.1. GTDB lineage: Archaea > Halobacteriota > Methanomicrobia > Methanomicrobiales > Methanospirillaceae > UBA9949. Next base: position 43,217 of record JAAEET010000001.1, on the reverse strand, counting down.
GACAGGTATAGGGGTTTTCCGTGGTCCGGAGCTGCCGGATCAGCTGGTCGCATTGTTCGGGTGAAAGGACCGCCCCGGCCTTCACCGCCCCCCTGCAGGCGACGATTTTCCTGAGATGTTCCGCGGCATCAGAACCCCGGGGAAACCCGGGGGCGATCAGTTCGGCAACGATCTCCCTCACCGTATCGGGATCGGCTGTCTTTCCCAGGGTTACCGGAACGGTCCGGATCGCCCAGGCCTGCGGTCCGAACGGCTCGATCAGGAATCCTTCCTGTTTGAGGAGCGGCAGCGCGACCGAGAAGAGATCTGCTTCTCTCGGGGAGAGCCTGATGACAACCGGCTCGATCAGCTCCTGGGCGCAATCCCGGAATGCCGGCCAGCTGCCGATCTGCTCGTAGAGGATCCGCTCATGGGCGGCGTGCTGGTCTATCAGGAGGAGATTGTCGTCAGGGGTGCTGCAGAGGATGTAGAGGTTCCCGAGCTGCCCGATAACCCGGAGTTCCGGAATCCGGCCCGGTTCATGCTCCTGCAATCCATGCAATGGTAACCGCGATCCGGTCAGCCTGAGCTGCCGCCCGGTCAGGAGCTGTTCACGCACCGGGGGCTCCCGTACCCCCGTCGTTCCGGAATCCGGCGGACGATACCGGACAGGAGTGAGGGTATCGCCGGCCGCCACCTGAGCGGCTGCCCCGGCATCCTTCCCGGGAATGAGGACCCGGGACGAGAGCGCCTCTTTGAGGAGCGCCGTAATCTCTGCCAGGACATCATGCTCGTGCGAGAACCTGACCTCCCGCTTTGCGGGATGAACATTGACGTCGATGTCGGTTCCCGGGATCAGGAAATCAAGGAACGCCACGGGGTAGCGGTCGCCGGGAAGCAGGGTACCGTAGGCGTCCCGGACAGCTGATATGAGCAGCCGGGACGATATGGGACGCGAATTCACCGAGAGATAGATCTGGTAAGGGTTGGTCCGTGAGATGTCGGGGACCGACAGGTAGCCGCGGACGCCGACGTGTTCTCCGTCAGCCGAGACCTGCACGAGGCCTTCGGCAAGATCGAGGCCGAACAGGTGGATGATGGCATCGTACAGGCTGCCTCCGCCGGGGACCGCGAGCCGTTCCCGTCCGTCGACGGTAAGCCTGAAGGCGATGGCCGGGTGGGTGATCACCAGGCGCTCGACCGTGCCGGTGATCCGGGCAATCTCCGCGGCACGGGACCGCTGGAACTTTCTCCTGGCCGGGGTATTGTAGAAGAGATCCTCGACGGTGATGCTCGTCCCTGCCGGGCACCCGGCCTCCTCTGCTCCGCTCATCGTTCCGCCGGTATTCACCAGCCGGGTTCCGGAGATCACCGCCGTTCCCTTCTCACGGGTTGTCAGAGTGACCCGGGAGACCGCGGCGATGCTGGCCAGCGCCTCCCCCCGGAATCCCAGGGTCGTGCAGGCGGGAAGATCATCGATCTCCCGGATCTTGCTGGTTGCATGGCGAAAGAACGCGAGCCGGGCCTCTTCGGGGTTCATCCCGCAGCCGTCATCGGTGACGGTTATTCCGGTTATCCGGCCTTCGCTGGAGGAAATCCTGATGTCGATGACCGATGCCCCGGCATCGAGCGCATTCTCGCAGAGCTCCTTGACCACCGATGCCGGCCGCTCAACGACTTCACCGGCGGCGATCCTGCCGATGGTGGCCTCATCGAGCTGGCGGATCCGGCACCGGGATTCATCCTTCACCGGTCAACCCCCTTCCGCCCGCCGGCCTTCCGGTGGAGCTCGTAGAGCACTTCGAGAGCCTGACGAGGGCTCATGCTGTCGGGATCAAGATCCCTGAGATCGGCGATGAGCGGGTCAGGGCGTGCCTGGGGCGCTTCGATCAGCAGCATCTGGGTATACCGCTTCACCCGTCCACCCGCCCCGGTCTCACCCCTCATCAGCTCGTCGAGAATGGCGGCAGCCCGGTCGGTCACCCGGGAGGGTACCCCGGCAAGGGTCGCGACGTGGATTCCGTAGCTCCGGTCGGTGGCCCCGGGGATGAGGGTGCGGAGGAAGACCACTTCGGAGCCGGTATCCCTGACCGCGAAATGGTAGTTCCTCACCCTTTTCAGGTCCGATTCGGCGGTGACAATCTCGTGGAAATGGGTTGCAAACAGCGTCCGTGGCCCGGCCTGCCTCTTTCCATGGAGAAATTCCAGCACCGCCCTCGCGATACAGTAGCCGTCAAGCGTACTGGTGCCCCGGCCGATCTCATCGAGGATGACCAGGCTGGTACCGGACACGTTGTTCAGGATGTTGGCAAGCTCGAGCATCTCGACCATGAACGTGCTCTGGCCGCTGGCAAGGTCGTCAAAAGCGCCGACCCGGGTGAAGATCCGGTCCACGAGCCCGATCCGGGCATGGGTGGCCGGAACAAAGGAGCCTGCCTGGGCCATGATGACGATGTGGGCAACGGCCCGCATGTAGGTGGATTTCCCGGCCATGTTGGCGCCGGTGATGATCAGGATCTGCTCGCCATCGGCCGAGAGGGTGGTGTCATTGGGAACAAAGGAGACCCCTTCCGCCCGTTCCACCACCGGATGTCTCCCTTCACGGATCAGGATATCGCCGGAGGTGTCCAGGACCGGGCGGGTGTACCGGTACCTGACCGCCGCCTCTGCAAGCGAGGAGAAGATATCGAGTGCGGCCATGCCCCGGGAGATGGCCTGGAGCAGGGGCATGCCTGCGGCAAGACGGTCGAGCAGCCCGGAAAAGAGTTCCTGTTCGAGGGCGCACAGCCCTTCCTCGGCGGTTGCGATTGCCGCTTCCTGCTCCTTGAGTTCGGGCAGGGTGAACCGTTCACCGGTGGAGGTTGTCTGTTTCCGTTCGTATTCGGGGGGGACCAGGTGCAGGTTCGGCCGGGTCACCTCGATATAGTACCCGAACACGGAGTTGAAGGCTACCTTGAGCGACCGGATCCCGGTTCGTTCCCGTTCCTGCTGCTGGAGGGCGATGATCCACTCCCTGCCCCGTGATGACCGCGACCGGAGCGAATCGAGGCGGGCATCGTAACCCTCCCGGAAAATTCCCCCGTTCCGGACAGAGACCGGCGGGTCTTCGGTGATCGCCCGGGTGATGAGGGAGACAACGGGATCGGGATCGCCGAGATCGTCTATCGCCCCGGCAAGGAGCCGGGGGAGGCTGCTGCCCGACATGACATCGCACAGGGCGGGAACGGCCTCCAGGGACCGCGCGAGAGAGATGAGATCCCGCGGCGATGCATTCCGGTATGCTATTCTCCCCGCGATCCGTTCGATATCGGCAGTTTTTGCCAGCAGTGTCCGGATCTTCAGGCGGGCCGGGGTGTCCCCGGCAAAGAATTCCACGGCATCGAGCCGGTCATTGATATGGTCCGCCGAGAGGAGGGGGGCCGCCAGCCACTGCCGGAGAAGCCGGCTTCCCATCGGCGTCCCGGTCAGGTTGAGAACGGAGAGGAGCGTCGGGTCGCCGGATCGTCCCCGGATGCTCCGGGTGATCTCGAGGTTGCGCTGGGTGATGCCATCGATCACACACCACCCGGACATCTGGCGGAATGAAAGCTTCCTGACGTGCGAGAGTTCCTTCCGCTGCGTCTCCTTTGCATACCGCAGTGCGAGGGCGGCAGCCCTGACCGCTGCCGGAGAGCCGCCGATATCATCCCCTTCCGTCCCTTCCGCACCGAACTGCTCTTCCAGGAGAGCCGCGGCTTCATCGGGGCCCGGACATGTTCCGACCTCCGTGACCACGACCCCGCACTCTTGCACCGGGCCCCCGAGATCGGCAGCCAGATCCGGGGGGAGGAGACATTCGGCAGGCTGGTAACGTCGTATCTCGGAAAGAAGGTCCCCGGTTCCCCGGTCGCGGCTGCAGGACGTGGCCAGGAATTGACCGGTCGAAACATCGAGAAAGGCGAGGCCCAGATCCGGGCTTTCCTCGTCAGCGGCGATGGCCATCAGGTAGCATGCCTCCGGAGAGGTGAACATCCCTTCATCGATGACCGTGCCGGGGGTGATGACCCGGACCACTTCGCGCTTCACGATCCCTTTGGCGCGGTGAGCGTCCTCTACCTGGTCGCAGACCGCCACCCGGTAGCCCTTTGCGATCAGCCGGGAGATGTACCCCTCCGCTGCATGGCAGGGGACTCCGGCGAGGGGGATCTTCTTCCCCGAGCTGTCCTTCGAACGGGAAGTGAGCGCGATATCGAGCTCCCGTGAGATGGTCTCGGCATCCTCACCGAATGTCTCGTAGAAGTCGCCGATATGGAAGAAGAGGATGGCATCCCGGTGCTGCTCCTTGATTGACCGGTACTGGGCCATGGCCGGCGTCGTTTTTTCCGGCGCCGCCCGGCCGCCGCGGAGAGGATCGGCCATAGCATGTATTCTGTCTTCCCGGGATGACAAATGTATGCCGATCCGGGCTTTCTCCGTTCGGGAGAAGGTTGATGCCGTGCAGGTCCAAATCCCCTTCCATGAACCCGGTCGTGCTCTGTTTCTTCGGTATCCTGCTGGCGCTGCTGATTTCGTGCGGCGGCTGTGTCCGCGACGAGGATCGGGAAACGGGTCCGGCGGGTGGGATCTTCCCGGAAGCGCCTCCGGAACTGCCGACGGTTCCCGAACCCCGGGAGGCGCCAACGGTTCCCACCCTGCCACAGATCAGGCAGGGATCGTTTTCCGGTGCACAACCCTCTGCGGCCATCATACCGGAGGATCATGGCAGGGAGTGGTGGATCCATGGATGAGGAGACCGGGACCGGACGCCCGAAAGGCGGGCCGAACCGGCTCATCAGCGAGGTGAGCCCCTACCTCCTCCAGCATGCCTACAACCCGGTCGACTGGTATGCCTGGGGCGATGATGCATTTGCCGAGGCACGTCGGAAAGACAGGATGGTCTTTCTCTCGATCGGGTACGCCACGTGCCACTGGTGCCATGTCATGGAGCGGGAGTCCTTCGGGGATCCGGAAGTAGCCCGGGTGATGAACGAGCACTTCATCGCCATCAAGGTCGACCGCGAGGAGCGGCCTGACCTCGACCAGATCTACATGGCGGCAAGCCAGATTCTCACCGGGTCGGGAGGCTGGCCCCTCAATATCATCCTGACACCGGAACGGAAGCCCTTCTTTGCCATGACCTACATCCCCCGCGAAAGCCGGTTCGGGTCTCCCGGCATCATCGATGTGCTCACCGGTATCGCCACGATGTGGCGGGACGACCGGGAGAAGCTGCTGGCATCGGCACAGGCGGTATCGCGGTCCCTCGATACCCGGCCGGAGCGGGGGCGGAGCCCCCAGCGGACCATGCTCGATGCCGGGTTCCAGGACCTGCTGCTCCGCTACGACCGGGTCCGCGGCGGATTCGGACCTGCCCCCAAATTCCCCCTCCCCCACAATCTCCTCTTCCTCCTCCGGTATTACCGGTTGAAGGAAGAGCCAAAGGCGCTCGACATGGTGGAGAAAACCCTCAGGTCCATGGCCCTGGGTGGGATCCGCGACCAGGTCGGATTCGGGTTTCACCGGTACTCGACCGATGCGGACTGGCTCGTGCCGCACTTCGAGAAGATGCTCTATGACCAGGCGCTGCTGGTTCTTGCGTATTCCGAAGCGTTCCAGGCAACAGGGGACCGGTTCTTTGAACGGGTTGCCAGGGAGACCCTGGATTTTGTGGACCGGGAGATGACCTCCACCGAGGGGGCATTCTACTCGGGGCAGGACGCCGATACGGCCGGGGAGGAGGGGGGGTACTACCTCTGGACCAGGGCGGAACTCGGGGAGCTGCTCGACCCGGATACCTTCAGGATCGCGACCGCCGCCTGGCATGTGACAACTCCCGGAAACTTCCTCGACCCGGTGACCGGGGAGAGGACCGGGAAGAACATCCTCCACTCCACGCGGACCCCGGATCAGATCGCGGCCCGGCTGAAAATGACCCCGGAAGAGCTTGATTCGGTGCTCTCCGCTGCCCGGGCAACCCTTGCCGGTGCCCGCCGGGAGCGCGGAGCCCCGATGACCGACGACAAGATCCTGACCGACTGGAACGGGCTGATGATTGCCGCCTGTGCCCGGGCATCCCGGGTATTTTCCGAACCCCGGTATGCCGATCGCGCCGGGGCGGCGTCAGGGTTCCTCCTCGATCGCCTGCAGGCCGGTGACGGATCCCTTCTCCACCGTTACCGGAACGGGCAGGCCGGGATCGCGGGACAGGCTTCCGATTACGCATTCCTGATCTTCGGTCTCTGCGAACTTTTCATGGCCCGGTCAAACACCCGGGATCTTTCGGCAGCCTGCGACCTCGCCCGGATATTCGATGACCGGTTCCGGGATTCCCGGCATGGCGGCTACTTCACCACGCCCGCCGGGCAGGACGACGTGATTGCCCGCCGCATTGACCTGTACGACGGCGCCATTCCCTCTCCAAACTCGGTTGCCTTCACCAGTCTCCTCACCCTCTCCCATCTCACCGGGGATACCGTATACGAGAAGCGGGCTTCCGACATCGGCAGGCTCTACTCGGGTCCGCTCTCCCGGTCCCCTGCCGCCTATACATTCTTCCTGGCCGGCCTCGGATCAGTGTACGGCCCTTCGGGCGAGGTGGTGATCGTTGAGGGCGAAGGGGATGGCTCCGGACGGGAGATGGCCGCCGCCCTCAACCGGCGCTACCTCCCCTTCATCGTGCTGATCCAAAAGACGCCGGAAAACCGGGAAGAGCTCTCCCGGCTTGCTCCCTTCACGGCGGTCATGGATGCACCGGCAGGAACGTCCAGGGCTTATGCCTGCATCCGGCACACCTGTTTGCGTCCGGTAACCACCGCGGAGGAACTGCTCGACGAGGTTGAGCGGAGGTAGCGTCCCTGCTGCTTCCGGGAGCCGGACAGGTCTTCAATGCCTGGCGGAATGAAGCACTCCCGTTCTGCAGGGACGGGGAGATCCTGATACCGGGGATCGAAGTCGCAGAGAAAAGAGATTCAGAGGTTTTTCAGGGCCACGAGGTCCTTGACGCCGGTCAGCTTCCAGACCAGGGACCGTTCCTCGAGAGCGATAGCCTCGGGGGGATCCTGGGGCGAATGTCCGAGCGCGGCGAGGATGTTGGTGGACAACCGGCGCTCCTTGACCAGGGTTACAAACTCTTCGCGTATGATCTTCTTCTCGATCGAGTCGGTCACCTCCTCGAGGTAGCCCTGAAGGCTGACAAAGGTAAATGACGAGAGATCGCGGGAATACTTCTCGATCTCCACGGCGACGTACGGGCTCTTTCTGAAATACTCCAGCTTCTTGCCGTATTTCGTTGACAGGAAATAGAGGAATTTTCCGTCAAAAACATAGAGAAATGGAGCAATATAGGGGTACTTCTCTCCCTGGAAGGCGATGCGACAGACATAGCCCTCTTCAATGAGCCGGTCATAATCCCTCTTGTCCATCCGGGGTATTTTCACGATTTCCATGGCGGTACCAATGTGCACATCGCACCCGTGCACCTTAAATTTTTGGAAATTCCTGTGATGCGGAAAAAGAGATGGCGGGATTATTTCACGACCGGAAAGCCGGCCTTCAGCCACGCCATCATACCCCCGAGGATATTGGCGACCTCGGAATACCCGTTCCGGGCAAGGATGCTTGCCCCGAGAGATCCCTTGTACCCTGCATCGCAGTACACGGCAACCTGCCCGCTCTTTGGCACCTCCGTGATCCTGCGGGGAAGTTCCCCGATGAAGATATGGTGCGCTCCCGGTATCTTTCCGAAACGCGTGACATTGGCGATATCCCGGACATCGAGCAGGAAGATATCTCCTTTCTCCCGCCGCCGGGACAGCTCCTGGACGCTCCATGCAGCGAATTTTTCAACCGGTGCTGCCGATTTGAACCAGGCCGGGAAACCCCCGGCAAGGTAGCCTGCAAGGTTGTCGTACCCGAGCCGCACGAAGTGCCGGCTCACCTCCGGGAGATTGCAGTTGAAATCATCGATAAGGATGATCGGATCCTCGTAGTTCAGGAACCAGCCCATGAATGCCGGGAGGCCGTCTTTCCAGATCGAGAGCGCCCCGGGAATGTGGCCGGCGGCAAAAGAGGTCGGGGACCGGATATCAAGGATCTGGGCCCGGGCCTGGAGTCCGCTTACCTCCTTTACCGTGAACGCCGTCAGGTCCGGGAGGTGGTGGATGATCGGCGCCCCGTCCCGGTTGTGCTTCTCCATCATGGCAAAGTAGGGAGGAAGGTAATGGTGCTCGGTCACTTTCCTCCTGATGAATTCCTCCCGCGAGAGCTGGAGCAGCGGGTTCGTCTGCTTCTCGTACCCGATGGTGGAGAACTCGTGGTCGCTGATCTCGGATCCGCAGACCGATCCGGCGCCGTGTGCAGGAAAGATGATGGTCTGATCGCCGAGAGGGAGAATCTTTCCGAAAAGACTCTCGTAGAGCATTGCCGACACGACGGGCCGCTTCTCTTCCCCAAAAAAGTCGGTCCTCCCCACCTCGCCGGCAAAGAGCGCGTCGCCGGTGAACACCGCGTAGGGGAGATCGGAGACATCCCGGTCGGTCACCACGATCGAGATGCTCTCCATGGTGTGGCCGGGGGTCTCGAGCACCTTCAGTTCAAGGGAACCGAGGCCGACGGCGTCCCCCTCCTTCACCTTTGTTCCGTAGGCAAAGTCCATCTGGTGCCCGTGCAGGATCTCGGCACCGGTCCGGGCTGCAAGCTCGACTGAGCCGATCACATAGTCTTCGTTCCGGTGCGTCTCGAAAATGTGGGTGATCTGTATTCCGGCATCACGGGCGAGGTCCAGGTATACCTCAACGTCCCGCCGGGGATCGATGACAGCAGCCGTTCCCCCGGCACCGATAACGTAGGAATTGTGGGAAATTCCTCCGGATGAGATCTTTCGGAGAATCATATCGTCAAACCCAGAACGGGAGTGTCGTTTCAGGATGGATATACCTTTTTCCCGCAGGAGTGCGGGACCGGGCGATCGGTCCGGAACGTTCCCCTGACGCTTCCCGTGAGGGAACGTTCGACCGACTGCCGGATCAGGATCAGGGTCAGCCGTCGTTTCCGGCCGGCCCCTCATCCCGGACAGGGTCCACCCCGGTCTGTTGCGGGGATCGGGAGCGCCTGTGCCCGTGAGATCGGGGGACCGGATCCCGGCAAAGGGATACCGGGATCACGATGCACCGGACGCAAAGAACCGGTATTCATCCAAAATCCACGAATGGTTGAAAAACCCGGTTCATTCACCGCAAATCTCTTTGGTACTGCCATCATACCATCGGGGTACACGGTGAATGTGATACCGCAGGGTGATTGCGAGGTATGTCTCCCGGTCGTGACAGAAAGCAGGAATTCGTGGAAGTCTCCGGTGACAGGACACGGGAAGAGATCATATTCGCCGTGCTTTCGCTCCCGGTTACCGTTGACGATCGGATCAGGAAACTTGTCGATTTGCTCAATGATCTCCCCGACGTCTATACCTGCGGCTCGTGCGGCGGGCACCAGGATCCGGAAACCCGGGAGAATGCCGTACCCGAGGGTTATTTCTATATCCAGTTCCTGGTGGAACCCACAGAAACCGGGTTTTTGTCCCTGGGCATCATCGATCTTGCGGCACGCAATGTCGATCACGATAACCTGACGGTGAATGTCCTGAACTGTACGGATAACCCGAACCTGGTGATGTTCAACCTGCTCGGGAAAAACAGGGCAGACCCGGATGATCTGGCGAAGGAGATCAGGGAACTCTGCTCTGCATGGGGGGTCTCTCTCAAAGGGGTCCGGGCGTATAAGAAACGGGTGAGGCGGCAGATCGCGCATGACAGGATACGGGAACTGCACTGAAGGGAATGCCCCTGCCGTTCATGTCACCATCCTGTTGTACTGGGTATCCTGAAACGACCACTATTTTTTTGATCCGGAACATTCCAAAAACCTCCTGCCCGTGATCAGATATTCTGGTCCAATGCTGTGAAATCCACATGATGATCTTTGGCGAAACGCGATACTGTGCCCCGGGAATCCATGGAAAAAAAGGTCGGAATAATTTTTATTCATCGGTCACTGCTGCTGGGGATAATCTGGTCGTGTATTACGGGTAACTCGGATTTTCTGATATGCCGAACTTGGGTAATTTGTAACCCGGAATTTCCGATATCCCGATCGTGGGTAATGTGTAACCCGGAATTTCCGAGATGCCGATCGTGGGTGCCTTGTAGGTCGGATACTCCGAGATGCCGATCGTGGGTAATGTGTAACTCGGATTTTCCGAGACGCCTATCGTGGGTGCCTTGTAGGTCGGATACTCTGAGATGCCCATTTTTGGTACTTTGTAACCCGGAATGTCTGAAATGTTAATCGAAGGTACTTTGTAACCTGGGATATCTGATACATTGAGCCGTGAGAGCTCAGCCGAGGCTGTCACTGAAATGCACAGGAGGGAGACCAGTGCCAGCAGGATAAGGCTACGACGTGAAGGAGGGGACATTTTTTTTCAACTCCTTTACACCCCATTACGGGATATCTTATAAAAGATTTTCTATAAAAAGAAGTAAATTCAGCATGACAGAACAACCCGACCAGGCAGTCCCAGGATCCCACGCTCCCGGACTATCCCGGACTTATCGATGGTCCCCGTCATCGGCTCCCCGGCAGCCGGATCAAACCCCCGGACAGGATCGGAGCACCTATTATACTGGAATTCCTCTATTGTGGACGTGGAAAGAAACGTGCATTGAGCACCCGAGGATGAACCTGATTGTGCAGGACATAAAAAAGGATTCACAGGAAAACCAAAAAGGAATTCCTTGGAAACCGGTTAAGGCCGTCATATTCGATATGGACAATACCCTCTTTGACCTGGTCGGGGCAAAGATGCGGGCCTGCGGACGGGTTGCGGCACACTGCGGGGCCGGTAATGCAGAGGAACTCTTCTCGTATTTCCTCCGCAGGCAGGGTGGATTCGAGGACCCGGAAAATATCCGGGACTTCCTCGTGCACCAGGGACGCTTCAGCCAGGAGATGTACCGTCACTGCACGACAATCTACCGTGAAGAGAAGCTCCGGGATCTCACGCCGTTCCCGGGGGTTGTTTCAACCCTCCGGACGCTTTCGGACCACGGGTTCCGGATGGCGCTGGTGACCGATGCCCGTCTTCCCGAGACGCGTGCCCGGCTTGAGCGGACCGGTCTTCTCGAGTTTTTCGACCCGGTGGTGACCTTCGAGGCGACCGGTTCCTACAAACCGAGCACGCTCCCCTTCCTCTTCGCCCTCCTGCAGATGCAGACTACCGCACGGGAGACACTGCTCGTCGGCGACAGTCCGGTGCGGGATATTGCGCCCGGCGTGGTGCTCGGGATGACCACGGTCTATGCCCGGTACGGCGACCGGTTTCCCCGCCCGGGGAGGGACGGCGGAGCCCATCACGCAATCGATGATTTCAGTGACCTGGCCGGGATCGTGGGGATAAGCGGCCGCCTGACCATCCCTGATTCCTGCAACGGGTGATCTATCGTGTGCGGCCGTTTCACTATCACCGTGACCATCGGGCTCCCTGAGCGGTTCGGGGTGAAGTCCGCCGGGATCCGGATCGAACCGCGGTTCAACATCGCACCGTCACAGCCCGTGCCGGTCATCATCCTGCCGGAGAGCGGGGAGCGGAGCATCATGGAGATGGTCTGGGGCCTGGTCCCTCACTGGGCAGAAGACCCCTCGGCGGTCCGCCGCCCGATCAATGCCCGGGGTGAGAGCCTGGCCGAGCGGCCCTCGTTCCGCAGCCCTCTGCAGCGGTCCCGCTGCCTGGTCCCGGCAAACGGATTCTATGAATGGAAGAAAGCCGGAAAGGTATCGGAGCCGTACTACATCCACCGGAAGGACGACGGGCTCTGTGCCATCGCCGGGCTGTATGACACCTGGAGGGGCCCGGACGGGAGCCTGCTCCGCACCTTCGTGATCATCACAACGGAAGCAAACAGCCTCGTCTCCCGCTACCATGACCGGATGCCGGCGCTGCTGCGGGAGGATGACGAGGCCCGGTGGCTCGAGCCGGGAAGGCTCCCCGACCGGCTGGTCGCGGAAATCCTCACCCCCTACCCTGCGGACCTCCTCGAGGCCTACCGGGTCTCCCGGCAGGTCAACGATGCGACCCGGGAAGGGGAGGATCTCATCAGAAAGGTCCCGGACAGCACCCTCCCGGTCTGATCTCAGCCGGCACCGGTCAGTTCTTTCAGCTTCTCCCGTACCTCGCCGACATGCCGGAAGACGTTCACGTTCCGCCAAACGACGGAAACCAGGCCGTCGGGGCCGATGAGGAACGTGCTCCGCTCGATGCCGCCGAGAATGTTCCCGCCCTTCAGTACTCCATAGGACCGCAGCACCTCGCGGCTCGCATCCGAGAGGATCCTGAACCTGAGGTTCTGTTTCTCGGCAAATTTCCGGTGGCTGTCAACGGTGTCGGCGCTTATCCCGATGATTTCTGCCCCGAATGCGGCAAATTCGTCCACCGCATCGGAAAAACCCCTCGCCTCGATGGTGCAGCCGGGGGTATTGTCGCGGGGGTAGAAGTAGACCACGACCCATTTTCCGGCGAGATCCTTGAGGCACACCGTTGCTTCGGCGGCATCCGGCAAGCAGAACAGGGGAGCGGGTTTTCCCCTCATGGCATCGTCTGGTTTCTCTGACATGGATCGATCAGCACAACTGTCAGGATGGAGGGAAATAAAACTGGTTGCATACGCAGCCATGGATCTCCGGAACCGGTATTCGTCAGCGATGCCCGGCCGGTGGAAGAAGTTCCCGTTCACCGGCCGGACGAACCCCTGGTGTCCGCATCCCGGTATACCGGGGATGGGACACCTCCTTTTATGCGTGCGATCCGGGAAAAAAGCCCTCTCTGCAGGGCGAAAGTGAACGATCCGGAAATGAGGGAAGGAGGATCGGAGGCGGAAACCCGATCCGGTCACCTCATCTTCGCCATTGTGTCCGTCGTCTGTTCGAATTTGTCCATCTCTATTCACCGTACCGGAAAACAGCGATACGAGAACTGAAGATATCGTAGGAAGTACCCTGCAACCGGCCGGAATGCCGCCGCGCAATCATAATCAGGAAGAATTCGGGCAAAAATATGGGGGATATATCCTTTCAGGGAAAGTAATAATTAAATACTAGTATTGCGTTTATAAAACCGTTTCATCCTGGCTTCACAACGGCCCGTCACGTGGATAAGGACAGTTTTCACGGGGATCCAGACTCTGGCCGGACCGGAGCCCGGAGCAGCTTTCACGGAGGTGCCGGCCATGAAGAATCCACACTATCTCACCACACTCGACCGGCTCGAAGGGCTCGTGCCAGCGGAGCGTGAATGCCTCGGGAAGGTCACCCGGAAGTTTGCCTTCAGAACAAACGAGTACTACGCCTCGCTCATCGACTGGGACGATCCGGAGGATCCCATCAGGAAGATCGTGGTCCCGGACCCCCGGGAGCTTGAGGACTGGGGGGCTCTTGATGCCTCGTCCGAAAAGACCTACACCGTCGCCCCGGGAGTGCAGCACAAGTATCCCCAGACCGCCCTCTTCCTCGCGGTGGATGTCTGCGGCTCGTTCTGCCGGTTCTGTTTCCGGAAACGGCTCTTCATGAACGGGGCCGATGAAGTCATCCGCGACTATTCACAGGGTATCACGTACATCAGGAACCATCCCGAGATCACCAATGTCCTGGTTACCGGGGGTGACCCCCTGATCCTTGCGACCAGCCGGCTCGAGTCGCTGATCAGCGCTCTCCGCTCGATCGACCACGTGGGGATCATCAGGATCGGGAGCAAGATGGTGGCCTTCAATCCCTACCGGATCCTGAATGATCCCTCGCTCTTGGAGATGATCCGGACGTATTCAACCAGGGAGAAGCGGATCTACATCATGGCCCACTTCAATCACCCCCGCGAACTCACTCCCCAGGCAGTCGAGGCCCTCGATCTCCTCCGCGATGCAGGGGCGATCATCGTCAACCAGACCCCGCTCCTCCGCGGCATCAACAGCGACCCGGAAGTCCTGACCGAACTCTTCCGGAAGCTCTCCTTCATCGGCGTACCCCCCTACTATGTCTTCCAGTGCCGCCCGACGCTCGGTAACCGGCTCTTCGAGCTGCCGCTCGAAGAAGCCTATGAGATATTCGAACGGGCCAAGGCAAGCTGCTCGGGGCTCGCCAAGCGTGCCCGGTTCGTGATGTCGCATGCCACCGGCAAGATCGAGGTCGTCGGCCGGACTGCCGATGCCGTCTTCTTCAAGTACCACCAGGCCGCACATCCGTCGGATATGGGACGGTTCATGGCATTCCGGAGCAATCCCTCGGCGTACTGGTTCGATGATTACGAGGAGCTCATCGATGACTGCAGGATCGCGGGCAACGAGGACGAGGATCTCCCGGACTTCCCGTTCCGGGGGAGGATTTCCGACGATTCGAGCGCGACCGGCTAGGAAACCGGCCCCCTCTTTTCATTTACCCTTCCGGAAATATCCGAAGGGATCGCGGTACCCGAAGAGGAAGAGCGACCGCTTCTGGGGGAACACCCCGTCGGCTACCGATTTGATCTCCTCCACCGAGTAGAATGCCTTCGGGAGATAGTCCCGGACCCCCCGGATGACTTCATCGAGATCCTGCCGCTTGATCACCGAGAGGATGATCTTCACCTTCCCCTTGGATCCCTCGCCGTCGGCGATGGTGACGCCGAAGCTCCGCTGCCGCAGGTAGGAGACCAGCGGGGTGACATCATCGGGAGATATCACCCTGACAACCACGGTCCCCAGGCGGAGCTTTTCCTCGACTTTCATCCCGATGAACGTACCGGCGGCAAACCCTCCGCCGTAGGCGATATAGGAGGCGACATTGGTGACGTTGCTCATCACCTGCCCGATGGCAAGCAGCCAGATGATGACCTCGAAGAATCCGATCACCGGTGCGATGTACTTCAGGCCCCGGGCGATGAAGATGACCCGGAGGGTACCGAGACTGACGTCACAGATGCGGAAGAAAAAGATCATGAGGGGGAGAATCACCCACGAAAAGAACTCTGGCGTAATCACCGTTCCGGTCATACCGGTCTCTCCCCGTTTCCAGTACTCTCTTTCGAAGGATCCTTATAAACCATCGCTTCCTGCCAGGGGACCGTCAGGAGACGGTGAGGATGATCGGGTGCAGCCCCGTCAGATCCACCCCGGCAGCTGCATCGCCCGCACCACCCGCCCGACGGCAATAGAGGAGGCCGCCTGGCGCATCGGGACATTGTTCCGGGAGGCGAGATCCCGCATCGAACGGTACGCTTCTGTCATCTTCTTCTCGAGGCGGCGGATCCCTCCCTTGGTCGGCCCGGGCGCATCATTGTACTGGACCCGCAATCCCTGGAAAGCCCGGATCGAGCCGTCATCCATCCTGACCGGGATCGAGACATGCAGCTCCCGCATCGGCATCTTCAGGACAGCTTCGATATTCGGGGATAGGGCGGGATTGGCAGAGCAGGAACAGAGATGCTCTTTTACCATTTCAAAGAGGTTTTGCTCCCACATCTCCCGTTGCCTCCGTCACCGTTTCGCAGCGAGGATCGCCCGGATCATATCCTCGCGGTCCGCCGCCGTCAGCCGTCGATGGTCGAACTGCTCCTCGAAGACCGGTTTTTCCTGCCGGTAGAAGAGGCCGAATCCAATCGGGGCGTCCCTGTTGTAGTCCCATTCCTCCGCCTTCCGGCATGCCGCTTCAAAATCTGCCGGGTCATGACCGGAGAGGGCGTAGCCCTGCCGGTCATAGAGCTCACCGACGTTAAAGTAGCTGGCACAGATCTGGAGCACATCGATGAAGGCAAATCCCCGGTATCGCAGTCCCCGGGAGATCAGGTCCTCAAGTTCCTTCATCCGCCGGGTGGTGCCCCGGGCGATGAAGCCTGCTCCGCTGGTCAGCATCAGCGAGAGGGGGTTGAACGGCGGCTCGATGGTTCCGCCCGGCGTGGAGCGGCCCCTGAAACCGAGCGGCGAGGTAGGAGTATACTGGCCGGTGGTCAGCCCGTATACCCGGTTGTTGTGCACGATGACGGTGATGTCGGAATTGCGCTTTGCGGCAAAGACCAGGTGATCCAGTCCTTCGGCATAGGCATCACCGTCACCGGCACAGCAGAGCACGGTCAGCTCCGGGTTGGCGAGCTTGATCCCGGTAGCGACGGGAATGGTCCGTCCGTGAATGGAGTAGAAGCTGTTGATGTCCAGGTAATCGGCCATCTTGGCATGGCACCCGATCCCGGTCACCAGCACGATGGTTTCCAGGGGAACACCCTCGTCGGCAAGCTTCTGGATGGCGTTGCGGAGCGCGAACTGGATGGTGAAGTTACCGCATCCCGGGCACCAGGTGTTCTGTGTCCCGGTGATCAGGGTCCGCTCCGCCATCATGCCACCTCCAGGATCCGTCGTTCCAATTCTTCGACGGCGAACGGCCGGCCGTCAATCTTCCGGACGGATGTGTCGACCGTGATCCCGTTTCGGGCGCAGAGCATCGCGAGCTGGCCGAGCGCATTCTCCTCGACCGCTACGATCTGTTCCGCCCCCGAGAGCGCTCTTTTCAGCTGTTCGCCGGGAAACGGGGAGAGCACAACCGGCTGGACAACCCGGAAGTCCAGGTTCCCGGCAACTTCACGGCAGACCGGCAGCGTTGAGCCCCAGCACAGGAGGGTGATGGAAGCCCCCTCCCTGCCCGAGCGTTCCACCGGGTCCAGGCGCATGATCTCGTGGAGAAGGCTCTCCCCCTTCCTGAGCCGCTTTTCGGTCATGCGGACGGTGACATCTGCCCGCTCGGTGGTGATTCCCGCCTCATCGTGGATGTAGCTGTTTGCCTTCACCGCCGATCCGGGAACCGGCGGATGGAGCATCGGCGAGATCCCGCTCGCGGTTATGGTATACCGCCGGTACCGGCCGCCGGCAGGCACATCGTGGTTTTCATCCGGCAACGGCGGAAACGCCCCGTCACGCAGCGGGGCGATTCCTTCGCAGAGGGTTTTGTCGACCAGGATGATTGCCGGAACCTGGCAGGTCCAGGCAAGCGAGAGGGCCCGCGCCGACCAGGCACATGCCTGGGTGATATCCCCGGGAGCCACAACCAGGCGGGGGAACTCGCCCTGCCCGGCATGGAGCATGAAGTGGAGATCGGTCTGCCCGGTATAGGTGGGAAGGCCGGTGCTCGGACCGGTCCGCTGGCCCATGACCACCACCAGCGGTACCTCGTTGGTCCCGGCCATGGAGAAGCTCTCGGTCATCAGGCAGAACCCGCCCCCCGAAGTTCCGACCGCCGTCCGCTTCCCGGCATAGGCCAGGCCATGGGCCATCAGGATGACCGATATCTCGTTCTCCGGGTGCACGACGGTCAGGGGGTGATCTTCTGCCACCCCGGCCAGGAAATGGAGGAGGTTCGAGGTCGGGGTCATCGGGTAGGCGACATAAGCATCGAGGCCGCCGTGCAGGAGGCCGAGGCCGATTGCCTCGTTCCCGGAGAGGAGCGAAAACGGCCCTTCATGCCCGCGATCGATATGCAGTACCCGGGTGGCAGATCCGTATCCCCTCCTGGCGACGGCGAGGTTCTTTTCGAGCCCCCGCGGGATCTGGGTCCCGAAGACCTCCTCCACGATCGTGAACGGAATCCCGGCGGCACCGGCGAAAGCCCCGATCATGCACGAATTGCCCATCACCGGCGGCGCCTGCTCTTCCTTCAGGATCTCCTCCACCGGGACTCCCTGTCCGTCTGCGGTCGCTTTTCCGCTGTCATAGATCACCACCGTGCGATCGTGCATGAGGTCACGATGGAGATCGATCGTGTCCTGGTTCAGGGCCAGCACGATATCGACCTTTTCCCGGCATGCCCCGACCGGCATGTCAGCCGCCCGGGTGATGGTGAAGTTGTGCCCGCCCTTGATGAGGGACGGGTAGTCGAAGTACATGTACGTGGAGTATCCCATCCGGTTCAGGAGATGGGAGACGAGCAGCCCGGCACTGTTGATACCATCTCCGGCTCTGCCCCCGGTGAGAACCGACAGGTCAGCCATACAACCTCCTCCTGATCCTCTGGTAACCGGGAGAGCTGATATATATTCCGGGAATTCGGGGTATTTCAGAAAAAGGAGAGATAATATCTTTTATTTCTTCTTTCCGGGAGCAATACGCCTGATCCGTTCCGCTTCCTCATGGTCATCGATCCGCATCAGGAAGGTCCCGTAGCAGGGCTTGGTGTAGGGGAAGGTGACCGTATCGCCGTCAAGCCCGACCGAGATCGGGGGAACGCCGATCACCGCCTTTTCAAAGATACGGAAGCCGGGCTTGACATCGTAGTATTCGCTGCAGTGGGTCCGGACATAGTCGCGGCACTCCTTGAAACTGGCACCCCGCAGGATGATCTCGTATTTCAGAGATTCGATACAACCCATGGCAGCACCTCGTCGATCTTCTTCTTCAGCGGCATGGGGTTGTGCACCGCCTTTGCCGCGATCTTCTCGCAGGGAAACTCGATGGCATCGGCCATATCCTGGAAGTGTTCGCCATAAATAAGGGCGACGACCGTGGCGCCGGTAATGGACTGGACCGTTGCCGCGTAGCTGATCCCCGCATCGTTGTGGATGAAGATGAAATAGTAGTCAAACCGGATCTTCGCGTCAGCGAGATCCTCGATGAACCGATCGATGTCCATGACCGATCCGGTATAGTGGCGGTCGGGGTCGGATACTTCGGCATTCAGGCGGGCAGCCCGGTTTCCGGCAATAACCGGTTCGACGCCCTTCTTTCTGAGATGTGCCGCAAGGTAGAGGGCGATGCTGGTCTGAATCGGCACCTGCGGACATCCGAGAACCAGGACCGCCCGCTTCCCTTCCGCTCCTTTCTCTCCGCTCATGTCAGTACCTCCATTGTGCACCTTCCTTCAAGTGCTTTTCCGATATCCGGGATCGCCGGAGGAAGATTCCGGGCCGATACCCCGTACCCTCCAGGGATGCGTATAGACCGTGAACCGTTCATCGCGGGAGAAACAGATCAGGGTGATCCCGAGCTCGTCTGCGGTCGCAATCCCCCGATCGGTCGATGCCGCCCGGGAGATGACGATCGGGACCCCGGCATTGGCGTACTTGATCACCATGTCCCGGGGCTGTCTTCCCGTGCAGCCCACGATACAGGAAGAGAGATCGATACCATGCAGCACGGCATACCCGATCACCTTGTCGACGGTGTTGTGCCTCCCGACATCGCTTGCCCGGAACAGGATCTCCCCGTCCCTCGCCAGGACCGAACAGTGGACTCCCCCGGTCTGGCGCCAGAGATCGGTCACGATCTCCCGGGTGATGGCAAAGACATCGGGAATGGTGATGGTGCAGCCGGATCGTACGGGTTCGGGAGGACGGCAGATGAATCCTACCGTTCCGGTTGTCTCGATCTCGCGCTCACAGGATTCCTCCACCGGTGCTGATACCCGGATCTCGTTTCCTTCGACCGATACGGATTCGACCGACGTCGATAGACCCTGGCAGAGGACAAACCCGGCCCCGAGCTCCCGCAGGTTTTCCCTGCTTGCCACCATGTCGAGAAACCGGGAACCGTTCAGGAAGAGGGTGAAGCGCTCTTCGCGTACGATGGTGTCGTCAATAGCGGCGACCTCCTCCCCCCGGACCTGGATCCCGGTGTACCGCGATGTGCTCATTGCCGGACCTCGTCACGCACCCACTGCAGGTACGGGGGGTAGCCCCCTGCCACCGGCAGCAGGATCATCTCCGGAAGATCGTACGAGTGAATCTCACGGATCCGGCTCATCGCGGCATCGGCCCGGTCCCGGGTGGTCTTGATGATGAGCAGGTGCTCCTGATCCTGGCAGAACTCCCCTTCCCACCGGTAGAACGAGGTCACGCCGGTGACGTTCACGCAGGCGGCGAGATGTTCTTCGATGAGCGTTTTCGCGATGCCAGCCGATTCTGCACTGCTGGCGGTAGTGAAGATGATGACCGGTTCCTGCAGCATGGCCGAGTCTCCCTACCCTCCATTGAGAGGCGGGAGATTTTACTCCTTCGGTTCATTTCGTTTACCCTGCAGGTCACCTTAATGTGTGCCGGAAAAGAATAATTACCCGCATGTACGCGGAACGGATGGGGGAGCTCCCCCCCTACCTCTTTGCGCGAATCGATGAACTCAAGGCCGCCCAGATCGCACGCGGTGTTGACGTGATCGACTTCGGTGTCGGGGACCCCGATCTCCCGACACCTCCCCATATCGTGGACGCCCTCTGCCGGGCGGCACAGGATCCCCGGAACCACCACTATCCCTCGTATGCCGGCATGGAACAGTACCGGGTCGCGGTCGCCCGCTGGTATGCAACCCGTTTCGGGGTGAACCTGGACCCGAAGAAGGAAGTCCTGGCCCTGATGGGCTCCAAGGACGGCATCGCCCATATCCCCGAGGCCTTCATCAATCCCGGAGACTATGTCCTTGTCCCGAGCCCGGGATACCCGGTCTACCGGACATCGACCCTCTTTGCCGAGGGAAGGGTCTACGAGATGCCCCTCCGGTCCGAACGGAATTTCCTCCCCGATCTCTCGGCCATACCCCGGGAGGTGGCCCGGAAAGCCCGGCTGATGTTCCTCAACTACCCGAACAACCCCACCTCGGCGGTCACCCTCCCGGGCTTCTTCGGGGAGGCAGTCGACTTTGCCACGGATAACGGGCTGATCATCGTCCACGACAACGCGTATTCCGAGATCGCCTACGACGGCTATCGGGCGCCCTCGTTCCTCTCGACCCGCGGTGCCATGGAGGTATCCGTGGAGATGCATTCGCTCTCCAAGACCTACAACATGACCGGGTGGCGGATCGGGATGGTCTGCGGGAATGCCGGGATCGTTGCCGGGCTCGGGCGGGTCAAGACCAACGTCGATTCCGGTGTTTTTGATGCCGTCCAGCACGCCGCGATCGCGGCGCTCTCCGGTCCGCAGGACTGTGTCCGGGAGGCCTGCCGCATCTACGGGGAGCGTCGGGATGCGCTGGTTGCGGGGCTCCGGTCGCTCGGCTATGCGGTGGAGGCACCGAAGGCCACGTTCTATGTCTGGATGCCGGTCGATGACTGCATGCAGTTCGCCGCCCGGCTCCTCGAGGAGGCCGGTATCGTGGTCACCCCGGGTATCGGGTTTGGTGCCGGTGGCGACGGGTACGTGCGGTTCGCCCTCACCCGTTCGACCGACCGGATCCGGGAAGCTATCGACCGCCTGGGGAGGCTTTCCCGGTGAACCTTCCGCCGCACCTGACCATCAGGGGTGACCACCTCTGGATCGGGGAACATGATACGACGGACCTCGCACGGACCTGGGGAACCCCGCTCTACGTGACCGACCAGGACCGGATTGCCGCATGCTACGCCGCCTACCGGGACGCCCTCACTGCAGAATATTCCCGGGTGCGGATCCTCTATGCGGCGAAGGCGAACGGGAACCTCGCGGTGCTCCGGACCCTTGCAGGTCTCGGGGCCGGGGCCGATGTCTTCTCCTCCGGTGAACTCCACCTCGCACTCTCGGCGGGGATGCCGCCGGGAACCCTGCTCTTCAACGGGAGCTCAAAGAGCCGGTCCGACCTTGCCCTCGCCGTGGAGAAGAAAGTCCCGGTCTCGGTGGATTCTCTCGACGAGCTCAGGCAGCTCGATGCCGTCGCCGCTCTGGCCGGAACGACCGCCCGGATAGCGTTCCGGGTCAATCCCGCGATCGATGTCCCCACCCATCCGAAGATCGCCACCGGCCTGGCAACGAGCAAGTTCGGGATCGCCCACAACCTCATTCCCTCCGCGTACCGGGAAGCCCTCGACTGCCCGCATATCGATCCGGTCGGGATCCACTGTCACATCGGGTCCCAGATCCTTGCCGTTGAACCCTTCGCACGGGCCTGCGAGGTGATGATGAGGATCGTCGGGGAGATCACGGACCTGGGAGTCGGGCTCGAGTTCGTCGACCTCGGCGGAGGCCTCGGCATTCCCTACCACCGCGGGGATGGGGAACGCGCGCCCAGCCCCCATGACTATGCCCGGGCGGTCGTGCCCCTGTTCAGGGAGGGCATCCGCGAGGCAGGCATCAGCCCGGAACTCTGGATCGAGCCGGGGAGGTCGCTCGTGGCCGATTCCACCATCCTCCTTGCCGGCGTCAACTCAGTCAAGCCGGCACACCGGACCTTCGTCAACGTGGATGCCGGGTTCAACCTCCTGGTCAGGCCCGCAATGTACGACTCATGGCACGAGGTGATCGCCGCAAACAAAGCCGGCAGGGACGGAACGGTTCTGTACACCATCGCCGGGCCCATATGCGAGACCGGGGACATCCTGGCGCACGACCGGATGCTCCCCGGACTTGCTTCCGGGGATCTCATCGCCGTTCTCGATGCCGGGGCGTACGGATTTGCCATGTCGTCCCAGTACAACAGCCGGCCGCGGTGCCCGGAAGTCATCCTGAACGGCGGGAAAGCAGCCCTCATGCGGCGGGGCGAGGATATCGCGGACCTGACCCGCACCATGGAAACACCTCCCTGGCAGGAACCGGGGCACTAGCGGAGGACCAGCCGGCGTGCAGTTCCACTATGCTCTCGTGGACGACCTGATCAGCAGGGAAGAGTTTGAACGGCGTATCGAGGAGAAGATGCAGGAGTGCGGTGATCTCCTCGATGAAACCACCGCGGCGATGGTCGTGGTGCATGACCTCGGCCGTGAGCACGTCAAGATCCGGGACCTTTCCACCGGGTCAACCCTCTCCTCCTTCTTCGGCAGGGTCATCTCGGTCTCTCCCCCGCGGGAGTTCACCAGGAAGGATGGCGAGAAAGGGTGGGTGGCCCACCTCATCCTCGGTGACGAGACCGGACAGGTCCGGGCAGTCCTCTGGGACGAGAAGGCTGCCGCGGTTGCCGAGATCGAGCCGGACGAGGTGCTGGAGATCATCGGAAAGCAGGGGGGGCGGCCGGGAGACATCGTGGTTCTCGCCCTCCGGAAATCACCCATCGAGATCTCGTGCGGGACAACCGTCCAGCCCCAGTACCGTCCCGCCGAACGGAATGATGTCGAGGGGGTGATCCTCGTCATCGGTGAGCCGAGGACCGTCGTCCGCAGGGACGGCTCCACCGGGGGGATGATCGAGGGATGTTTCTTCGACGGCGAGAAGACGGCCCGGATCGTGGCATGGGATCCCGCCCTCCTGGCCGGCGTCCGGGAAGGGGCATCCGTACGGATCTCCGGGGTGCTGGTGAAGCAGCGGACCACGGGAACGGAGTACGTGGTCGATGAGCGGAGTTCCATTGCCCCCGGATCCCGCGGGTTCGCCTTTCAGGTCGGCACGCCCGGTGATGTCCGGGAAGGCGGGATCTTCTCTGTGGAGGGGATCGTTGCCTCCGTACAGCCGCCCCGGGCATTCACCACCCGGGACGGCCGGCCGAACCATGTCAGGAACCTCGTGATGAGCGGGCCTTCGTCCGATATCAGGGTGGTCTTCTGGGGAGATCGGGCCCTCATCCCCCTCGTGCCCGGTGACCGGATCGCCATCTACCAGGGTTCGGGCAGGCCCGGCCGGGACGGCGGACTCGAGCTGCACGTCGGCGGGAACGGGTTCGTCAGGGTGCTTCCCCCGGCTCCCGGGGAGGAGATCGAGATGACGGGGACGATCATCGCCACCCGGGAGGGGACCTTCCTCGACAACGGGAGCGAGCGGTTCCTCCTTTCCGGCGAGCATCCCCACGGGCACGAGGTCCGGGTCCGCGGACTCCGTTCCGGCGACCGGATCACCGCATCCTCGGTCGAAGAACAGGAACCGGATCCCGCAGCCGTCCGGGACAGGATACGCACGTTCTCCGGCAGCCTGGCCGCGGACAATACTTTCACGCTGCATGGCCGCCAAGATATATGACAGGGAACACCACGCTCTCCCTGTCAGAGGTGACCACACTATGACCAAAGGACCCCTGGAACTTGAAGATCTCCCCGGAGTCGGCCCCACGACCGCAGAGAAGCTCCGCGAGGCCGGGTTCGTCACCGTGGAGAGCATTGCCACCGCCTCTCCCACCGAGCTGGCCGAGACCGCAGAGATCGGAGAATCGGTTGCAAAGAAGATGATCAAATCCGCCCGCGAACTGGTCGATATCGGCGGGTTCAGGACCGGGAAGGATGTGTTCGAGCAGCGGAAAGAGATCCGGAAGCTCAAAACCCTCGTCCCGGAGCTCGACGAACTGCTGGGCGGGGGCATGGAGACCCAGGCCATCACCGAACTGTACGGCGAGTTCGGTTCAGGAAAGAGTCAGATCGTACACCAGATGGCGGTCAACGTCCAGCTCCCCGAAGACGACGGAGGTCTCAACGGAAGTGCCATCTACATCGACACCGAGAACACGTTCCGGCCCGAGCGTATCGAACAGATGGTCATCGGGCTCGGGATCGATGCCGACCCGCAGGACTTCCTCGAGAACATCCACGTGGCCAGGGCCCATACCTCCGACCACCAGATGCTGATGGTGGAGACGGCACGGGAACGGGCCGCAGAGCTCAGGACCACCGACAAGCCGGTCAAGCTCTTCGTCATCGACTCGCTCACCTCGCACTTCCGGGCCGAGTATGCCGGGCGGGGAACGCTCGCCACACGGCAGCAGAAGCTGAACCGCCACCTCCACGAACTCTTCAAGCTGTGCGATGAGAACAATGCCGTCGGGCTGGTCACCAACCAGGTCCTCTCCAACCCGGCGGTTTTCTTCGGGGACCCCACCAAGCCCATCGGTGGGAACATCGTCGGCCATACCGCAACGTTCCGCATCTACCTGCGGAAGAGCAAGGGCGGCAAACGGATCGCCCGCCTCGTGGACAGCCCGAACCTCCCTGAGGGAGAGGCAACCTTCATGGTGGAGGAAGCAGGACTCAGATCGTGCTGAAGGGACTCGTCACCGATATCGATGGAACGATAACCGACCGGCACCGGAGGATCCACACCGGTGCCATCATCGCTCTCCGGGATTTGTGCGACCGCGGCGTCGAAGTGGTGCTTGCCAGCGGCAACACCTCCTGTTTCATGGATGCCGTCTCGCGGATGATCGGCACCCAGGGGAGCTTCATTGCCGAGAACGGCGGGGTCTACCGGACCGGATATCCCGGTGACCTCCGTATCATCGGCGACCAGTCCGGAGTCAGGGAGGCTCTCGACGCCGTCGTCGCCTATTACCGGGAGAAGGGCGTCACCCTCGACATGTACAGCCCCACCTACCGCTTTGCCGACCAGGCCTTCGCCCGGACCGTACCCCCCGGAGAGGTCCGGGAGATCGTCCGGGAATTCCCGGTCGAGATCATCGATACCGGATTCGCCATCCATATCCAGGCCAGGGGGATCAGCAAGGGCCTGGCATTTCTCTCGCTGGCCGGCGAGCTCGGACTCGATCCCGGTGATTTTCTCTCGATAGGGGATGCCGAGAATGATATCGACCTGGTGAAGTATGCAGGAATCGGTGTAGCGGTCGGGAATGCCCCTGATACGTTAGCCGCAGCCGCCACATGGGTCTCGGAAAAAAAGTATGGCGAAGGGTTTGTTGAAGCCCTCGAACGGTATATGCCCTATTTTCTGGAGAGATAGCGATCCACGATGATATAATCCTTGATGTCCTTGACCGCCTCAAAGGATATGAAGAGACGGTCCCCTTCCATGCGGTACCCGGTGGTGTCGAACGAGGGATCGGGATATACGATCAGGTCCACCACCTGACCGGTATTGAAATCGACAACGAGGTTTCGCAGGGTCCCGATCATCTTCCCCTCATTGGTGACGATCTTCTTCTTCGATAGGCTGCGGGCTAACACTCTGGCCATAAGAGAACTGTTGAGCTATTAATATTTAAATATGTTCAAAAACGTCCGGATGGATAGCAGTTCAGTGAACCGGGCCGGAATTGGTCAGAAATGCCTTCCCTGCAGGCAGGGTGTGCAGGCATCCCCCATTCGCTCCGGAACCGGCCGGGTCTGACGGGGCCGCCCGTTTCGCATCACGCCCACTAGAGCGAGGGAAACTGCCTGATGATATCGGACTGGGTCAGGATTCCCACCGGCTGCTCTCCTTCCATGACCACCAGCCTCCCGATCTCCCGCTCCTTGAATCGTCGTATCACTTCAAAGAGATGGACGGTCGAAGGGGCTTTCTCAACATCCGTGGTCATGATGGAGGAGACCTGGTCGGTGAGCGGTTTTCCTTCCCCGATGGCTTTGGCAATGTCGCTCATGGTCACGATGCCGGCAAGGTTCTTCCCGTTCATGACCGGGGCTCCATGAATGTGGTGCTCGGTGAAGAGGCGGATGGCGTCGATCAGGGTATCACGGTTCCGCAGCGTGATGAGCGGGCTGCTCATATAGTACCTGATCTGTTTCTTGGGAAGAGAGATCATCTCGTAGGTCGAAATGAGGAGGGTCTGGGAGACCTCGTCCTTTCCGTACACCTCTCCCCGGATCACGAGACGGTTGACCGGGGTCGGGCCGATGGTGAGATTATCGCCGATCTCGAAGCCCCGCAGGCTCCCCACCACCCGCACGCTTGCCTGGCAGATGTCAGGATGGCAGAGCGTGGTAAACGCGATCTCCACCACCTTCACACCCGTGATGATCTCCCCCTCACGGGATATCGGCACGTCATACTCCCCTTCGGTGAGACCGAGGTTCAGCTCCCGGTATGCCCGTGCCGTGGGATTGTACCCGCCTTTCGGGCCGGGGATGCCGTCCACCAGCCCGATCGCCTTGAGGGCCTGCATCTGGTTGCGGACCGTGCCAGGGTTCCTCCTGATGACCTCGGCGATCTCCTCGCCCTTGATGGGATGGGAATGCTGGTGGTAGAGGCTGATGAGTGTGATCAGGATATCCTTCTGGATGAGGGATAAATCCATAATGGTTTATCATATGATTTTGCATATATATTGATTGGGTTGAATTCCGGTGGAGTTTGAGAAAATCCCCACGGTGCCGACCGCCGATGAGATTCTTGACCGGGCGTTCCGGCGGGCAGCATCCAAGATGAGGCTCAAACGGAACAAGGATCGGGCGAACGAGGAATTTGTCAGAGCGGTCAGCCAGGCCATCCATGACCGGCTGGTCAGGATCATGCAGTCATTTCCGGAATTGAACGAGATCCCCCCGTTCTACCGCGATATCGTGGATATCATGTGGGGACTGGACCGGGTGAAGAAGTCGCTTGGTGCTGTCGGATGGGCAGCACGGTGGGCACGGACACACGGGCCGGGACTCGCCTATCAGACAAGGAGAGCCGAGGATACCGCCGTTCTCCGCAAGCGGGCCGTTGCACGACTCTCTTCGGTCGTCCACCAGATCGATGACGACCTCCGGTTCCTCAATGATGTCCGGAACGTCATCAGGAAACTCCCGCACGTGGCGGATGACTTCACCGTCGTGGTCGCCGGTTATCCCAACGTCGGAAAATCATCCTTCATCCGCCTGGTTTCCTCTGCCGACCCGGAGGTTGCGTCCTACCCGTTCACCACCAAGGGCATCATCGTCGGTCACCGGATGGCGGGGGAGGAGCGGATGCAGTTTATCGACACCCCCGGCCTGCTTGACCGCCCACCCGAGGACCGGAATCCGATCGAGCGGCAGGCACTGACCGCGATCATCAACCTCGCCGATGTTATCCTCTGCATGCTCGACGCGAGCGAACACTGCGGGTATTCCATCGAGGAGCAGGTCAGGCTCCTCCACGAGATCGAGAGGATGGTCGATGTTCCGGTGCTGGTGGTGGTGAACAAATCCGACCTCGTCTATTTTGACGGATACCTCAACATGTCGACCGAGACCGGAGAGGGAATCACCGAAGTGATGGAGAACCTCCTCCATATCCGCGAGCGGTCACAGCAGGAAGGAGAGTCCGTACCCTGCTAGAAAACCGAGGATGGCCCCGCCATTGATGGGTGGAAGACCTGCCTGGGGCTTTCCCTTCTGGACCACGGTCAGAAGGAGCGAGAGTCCGATGATCGAGCCGATGATGGCTCCGAGGGCCGGAAGGGTGACGAATCCTGCCAGCCGGGGGGTATTCAGGAAGACGTTGGCCGATACCACCAGGATGGATGGCATGATGAGATCCCCCATGCCGATCACGAAAGCGGCACGCTCACCCCCGTCGAGGTCTCCGATCCCTTCCCGCACGAAACTGTAGCCCCTCCGCTTGGGAACGATGAACAGGATCGGTGATTTGATATCGATAACCCCTTCTGCGAGGGTGACCATGTGCCGCGTCTTGTATACCGAGATGGCATCATAGACCATCAGGATGATCAGGAGGATGAGGACCGGGAGGATGTCCAGCGATATTCCGAAGATCGAGGCGGCTCCCGCAGCGATGAGGACGCCCAGGGTGTCGATGATGTACCACTCGGGATAGAGGTACAGGAGGGCGGTGGAGAAGAGCGAGAGTGCGAGGGTGATGCCGAGCGTTCCCGGAACCATGCCGAGGAAGTAGACGGTGATCCCGGCAAAAATATAGATGAAGGTAAAGAAGATGGAGACCGCGATGATCACCCCGATCAGCTTCTTCCACTTATACCTGATGAGAACGAGGAGGAACGCGGTGAAGACGAGGAGGATCACGATGAAGAGGAGGGGGTTTGTAAATGACTCCGGGTCCTCGAACGCTGTTATTCCTGCGGTCTGCATGGGCAGGGAGAGGAGGAGTGCGATGACCTCCACCAGCACGAGCATGGAGGGTATGGTAACGAGCGGAAGGAGTCGTGACCAGTTCATCAGAAAACCCCGGGAAACACAGGTAAATTAATTACCCGGTCTTCATCATGTAAAAACATGGATATACGTGAGTATCTGGGGGATATAATACTCATTATCATTCTTGCCGCATCGACATGGTGGCTCTTCTCGCTGCTCATGGCGGACCAGGCAAGGACGTTTGCGGCGATGGGGATCGTGCTCTCTCTTGCCGGTCTCCTCGTGATCATCCACCACAAGGTCCGTATCATCGAGCGCAACATCACCAACCGTGAACGGATGATCCAGGTCAACCTCGAGGAAATCTCGGCCAAGATGGCGCAGCGGTACGACAGCAGCGTCGAGCGGATCGAGGACATCGTCAACGAGGTCTCCCGGAGAGTCTACCGGTAACCGCCCCGGGACGGTGGTTGAGGAATGGGTGTAGCACTCCGGGACATCATCGCCGACTACAAGACACCGCTCTCCTGGGAGGCGCTTGCCGGTGTCGCGGCGGTGGATGCCCACAACGCCCTCTACCAGTTTCTGAGCATCATCAGGCAGCCGGACGGCACCCCGCTCATGGACCAGAAGGGTAGGGTCACCTCCCACCTCTCGGGGATCCTCTTCCGGGCGGTCAATTTCATGGAGAAAGGTATCCGGCCGGTCTGGGTATTTGACGGTACACCGCCCGACTTCAAGCAGGAGACCATCAGTCAGCGCCGCTCGGTCCGGGAACAGGCCCGGGAACGATGGCAGGAAGCACTGGAGCGGGGAGCGGTGGAGGAGGCAGCCAGACATGCCCGGGCTTCGTCGCGGATTGACGAGGACGTGATCAGCACCTCGAAAAACCTGCTTTCCCTCCTCGGGATGCCGTCCGTTGATGCTCCGAGCGAGGGGGAGGCCCAGGCTGCGGAAATGGTGAGCCGGGGTGATGCCCGGTACGTGGTCTCCCAGGATTATGATACGCTCCTCTTCGGGGCCCCGGTGCTGATGCGGAACCTCACCGTGAGCGGACGGAGGAAGCTGCACGGCCGGACGATCGCCGTAAATCCGGAACGGATAACCCTCTCCGAAGTCCTCTCCGGTCTCCGGATCTCCCGGGAAGACCTGATCCGGATCGCCATACTCGTGGGCACCGATTTCAATCCCGGGGTCAGGGGCATCGGGGCAAAAACGGCTCTCCGGATTGTCCGAAACGGTGAGTTTGACACGGTGGCCGCAGAGAAACTCCCGGAGACGGATATCGGGGCGATCCTTGAATTCTTTCTCAATCCCCCGGTCAGCGTTGAGTATGCCCTTGCCTGGCATGAGCCGGACCGTGAGGGGGTGCTGTCGATGCTCTGCGATACCTACGATTTTTCCCCGGACCGTGTTGAGAAGGCGCTTGACGGTCTGAAAGTGAAGGCCGGACAAAAAACGCTTGACTCCTGGTTTTAACCCCCGGCCTGGAGATGCCGTCCGGGTATCACGGCCGTCCCGGCCGCCTCTCCGTTCCCAGGGATGAGATCAGTCCTGCTCCGTCCTGATCTCTCTCCAGACATAGATGAACCGCTGGACCGCGGTCAAGTGCCCGATGACACCGAAAATGACCAGGAGCCATCCGAGATACGGGAGCCCGTACACCCCGGCAGGGATGATGATGTTCAGGATGCCCGCGATGATGAGGAGGAACAGGCGGTCCGCCCGCCCGAGGACCCCGCCGTAGTAGCGGCCGACCCCGATTGCCTGGGCCTGGGTGCCGAGGTAGGATACCATCAGCACGCCGGTCAGGGCGAAGACGCCGATGGGCCAGGGAGCAAATCCCCCGGCAAAGATACCCGTGATAATGAAGATATCGGCGTAACGGTCCACCACGTGGTCGAGGAAGTCTCCTTTCCGGCTCTGGATGTTCATGGCCCGGGCCACCGCTCCGTCCATCGAATCGAAGGCGGCATTGCACATGATGAAGAAGGTCCCGAGTATAACCTCCCCATAGTAAAAGGCGATTCCGGCAAAGAGCGCAACGAAGAATGCAGCAATCGTGAATGCATCGGGAGTGAGCCCTATCCGTACGGCAATATCGACGAAAGGCCGGTAGATCCACTTGAGGTGCGGCCGGAAGGTATCAAGGGTCATGCGAACATCCCGATGTAGGGAGACCAGTCGAGGAACCCGGATTGCGGGGCGATCTCCCCCCGGAAGAACCCGCCAACCCGGTCACTGCACTCCCGGATACTCTTATCTGTCGTGTCCAGTTCATAAACCTGCTCAGGGGAGAAGATCTCGAGCGTCTCGACCAGGACGACGTCCAGGGCTTCGGCAAGCGCGTTCTCCCTGACCTTCTCGTCATGGTAGCCGCGTCCCAGGAGCCGGTCGGCGAGGACATCGGGGCGGCACCGGAGAACGGCTACCCGGTCGCAGGGGAGGAGGTGGGCAAGGTGGCCTTCAACGACACCATCGAACGGGACGAATTCTGCTGCCCACCGTTCTTCATCGATGACCAGGGTCGCCCGGACCGGGTCCTCACCGATCACGTACTCAGCGGTCGTCTCCGACAGGTGCAGGACCCGGAAACCCTGCTCCCGGAGCACTCCTGCGATAGAACTTTTTCCTGTCCCCGGCGTTCCGGTAATGCCGTACATCATGCCCGGGGCCTGCAGATCTCTTCCATCGCAGCCAGGAAGAGCTCGTTCTCCCACGAATCCCCGATGCTCACCCGGATATAGTGGTCGGGGAGGCCGGGGAAGCTGGCGCACGATCTGACGATCACTCCCTTTCCTGCGAGAAGGCGCACCATCTCGTCACCGGTAAGGGGGCTCGTATCGAACATCACGAAGTTTGCCCCGGAGGAGGATGAGGGAAGCGGGCATTCCTCCCTGAACCGCTCTCTCCACCGGCGGACATAAGAGACATACTCCTCCATTCCTTCCCGGTCCCCGAGTGCACCTGCCGCAACCCGCGCCGAGATGGTATTGAGCGTGAAAGGGGTTGCCGCCCGGTTATAGAACGGGACCAGCCATCCGGGAACAAAGGCATATCCTACCCGGGCACCGGCCAGGGCGAAGGCCTTGGACATCGTCCGCCCGATGACCAGGTTGTCGAACTCGTCCATCAGGGGCCGGTAATCAACACCGGAAAATTCGACGTACGCATTGTCGAGGAAGAGTATCCCGCTGATCGCGGAAAGGATCTCTCTGACGTCATCGGCAGGGGTTACCGTTCCGGTGGGGTTGTTCGGCGTGCAAAGAAAGGAGATCTTGGCGTCCCGGGCAATTCCGATGAATTCCCGCGTGCTGACCGAGAAATCCTGCGCCCTCGGTATCTCCGCCACGTCAGCCGCCTGTGCCAGGGCTGCAAGCCGGTAGAATGAGAAGGTGGGGACCGAAACGGCGACACGGTCCCCGGGGTCGACCAGCGTCCTGATCATCGTCTCGATCACCCCGTCCATGCCGACACCGGTCACGAACGAGTACCCGCCGTGGAAGCGGGCCAGCATACCGGTGAGCGCTGCCACGCTCTCATCAGGATAGCGGTTTGCTCCCTGCAGTGCTTCGCAGCCTTCCCTGACTGCCGCTGGAGACGGGGGCCACGGGTTCTCGTTGCTGGCCAGACGGGCAACGCGTGCAATGCCGTGCTGGCGGGCGATATCCCCGGCTTTTGCTGCAAAGACGTAGCCTCCGGACCGGTAGAGGTTCCGGACCAGCCGTTCGTACCGGCTTTCAGCAGGATTTGTAGTATTCCCGGCCATGTATGGCGTTCCGGAATAGTATGCTCATGCGATCAGATAACTCCATTGGCTGGATTCCGGGCAGGATAACGGCTGGCAATGAGATATCTTTACACCATCAGACGCCGATCTGGATGTATGGCAGATATGCGTTTTATTTCCCTCATCCTCTTTTTCCTCCTGCTGCCCGGGCTTTCTTCCGGAGCTTCGGTCGGTTTCGATTCACCCGGGCTTGGTGCGATGCCGGGCGAGGAGGCCACCGTCAATCTTACCCTCGATGCCGCCCCGGCAGGGATTTCAGGATTTGCCCTTACCATCGTGGTGGAGGATCCCTCGGTCGCGGAGATTACAGGAGCAGTTTTGCCGGAGTGGGCCGAACTCTCGGATATCGCCGGCGTTCCGGGGCCGGAGATCAGTATCATGGCCGCCGATATCGGGGGCGCAGTGGAGAAGGACTCCGGCGAAGTCATGCTTGCCACGCTCACGATTCGGAGTCTTTCGCCGGGGACAACGGATATCGTACTCCGGGAACCCGTCTTTGATGATGACGACGGAAATGAAATCGCTCCTGCCCTGTCGGGCACCACGGTCACCGTCGCAGCCGGGGGTTCAACGATCCCCGTCACCACGGTACCGGATACCACCCTGACAACCAGTCCCGCATCAACGACCGTAACGGGAACCACGACCAGCGGCTCAGCCATGACCGGGAGCTCCGGTGGAGGGGGTTCTGGAGGGGGATCATACTATCTCTCCGGCACGGTTCCCGCCACGACGGTAGCCACGGGAACCGCCACTTCCGCACCACCGGTCACCACCCCGGCAGATCAGCCCGGAATCCAGGCGACCGGGAATGCCGGGACGGAGACGAGTCCGCCGACCCTGTCCGCCACGATTCCTGAAAGCACGGAACCGGTCAGCGGCAGTCAGGGGATCCCCTTTCTTACCGTACCGGGAGTCATGGTGCTGATCGGCGCCCTGATCCTGCTCGGGAGAAAAATGAGATAATTCCCGGAATCTTCCTGCGCCTTTTTTTTACCGGCTAAGTTCCGACAGGGCGCTGCCGATAACCCCCGCGGCCTGGTCGATCTCGTCATCGGTGATGACCAGCGGCGGAACCATCCGCAGGTTACCATCGGCGGCACAATTGACCAGCACCCCGTCCGCGGCACACTGTTTCTGGACAGCGGGGCAGGGCTCCCCGACCGTTATCCCGATCATGAGACCCCGCTGCCGGGGTCCGAAGGATGCGAGCTGCTCCGCAAACCGCCGGCCTTTCCGCTCCACATCGGGGAGAACCTCTTCGATGACCCGGATGGTCGCACGTGCAGCGGCACATGCCAGCGGGCCGCCGGCGAACGTGCTGCCGTGCTCGCTCTTCCTGAATTCAATTCCATCACGGGCGAGAAGCGCTCCCATGGGAAACCCGCTCGCGATCCCCTTGGCAAGGGTCACGATGTCCGGCTGCACCCCGGTATGCTGGATGGCCAGCCATCTCCCGGTCCGCCCCATGCCGGTCTGGACCTCGTCGGCGATCATCAGGGCACCCGTGGCATCGCACAACTCGCGGATGTTCTTCATGAACTCCGCGGGGGGGATGATGACGCCGGCCTCGCCCTGGATCGGCTCGACGAAGACCGCGGCAACGTTCTCATCCATGACCTTTTCAAGGCCCGCTGAATCGCCGTATTCGACGAAGGTGCAGGCAGGCTCGAGGGGCTGGAAGGGCTCGCGGATCGCCGGTTTGTGGGTGACCGAGAGCGACCCGAGGGTCCGGCCGTGGAACCCGTGGGTGAAGGCCACGAACCGCTTCCTCCCGGTGGCAATACGGGCAAGCTTGATGGCCCCGTCGTTTGCCTCGGCACCGGAGTTGGCAAAGAATGCCTTGTGCATACCACAGATCCCGACCAGTTTCCGGGCAAGTTCGGCCTGCCCGGGGACATAGTACAGGTTCGAGCAGTGGATCAGGCGCCCGGCCTGCTCACAGATCGCCCGGGTCACCACGGGATGGCAGTGCCCGGTACTGCAGACCGCTATGCCGGCGACACAGTCGATGTACTCCTTCCCCTCGGCATCCCATACCTTCGATCCCGACCCCCGCTCGATCATGATCTCGCGGGAGAACGCGGGCATGTAGTACCGCGCATCCAATTCACGATAGTTCATCTGGTTCATCTCTCCTCTGCTCATTCGTATTCGATGGTCGCGGGTGGTTTTGGGGTGATGTCATAGACCACCCGGGCGACAGTCGGAATCTCCGCAGTTATCCGGGAGGCAAGGTGGCCGAGCATCTCGTAGGGGATCTCGAGGGGATCGGCGGTCATGCCGTCCCGGGAATTGACCGCCCGCACCGAGACGATCCAGCCGTGCACCCGGTTGTCGCCCTTCACCCCGGTCCCGAGGCCGAGCACCGCGGCAAAGCACTGCCAGGGAAGAAAGCGGTCGACCAGCTCATCCTCGACGATGGCGTTGGCTTCCCGTACCACGTCAAGCTTCTCCCGGGTCACCTCCCCGATGATCCGGACGGCAAGACCCGGACCCGGGAACGGCATGCGGTGCTGGATCTCCGGGGGGAGTCCCAGTGCACCGGCAACCTCCCTGACCTCGTCTTTGTAGAGATCGCGGAGGGGTTCGATCACCTTTGTAAACTCCATGTGCAGCGGCATACCGCCCACATTGTGGTGACTCTTGATCCCGCCCTCGCTCTCGATCCGGTCGGGATAGATGGTGCCCTGGAGCAGGTACCGGGCCCCGGTCCTCGCGGCCTCCCGCTCAAAGACACGGATGAACCGCTCCCCGATCGCTTTCCGCTTCTCTTCGGGATCGACGATGCCGGAAAGAGCCGCGAGGAACTCGTCCTCGGCATGGACGACGTGAAGATTCAGGTACCCGAACATCCGGGCGATACGTTCCGTCTCGCCTTTCCTCATCAGGCCGGTATCGACATAAATCGGAATGAGCCGCTCCCCGATGGCCCGTGCAGCCAGTGCTGCGCAGACCGAGCTGTCCACACCGCCCGACAGTGCGATGACCACGTTATGGGCCCCGGCCTGGGTGCGGATCTCTGCAATGGCTTCCTGGATGAACCGTTCTGTATCGACCATGGTGAACCTACCTCCTGCTCCTCCGTGTCCGGCACGCATCCACAAATCCCATGAACGGGGGCGAGGGCCGGGTGGGGCGTGAGCGGAACTCGGGATGGAACTGCGTGGCGAGGAAGAACGGATGGTCCGGGATCTCGCAGATCTCCATCCGGTTCCTCCATGTCCCTGAAAAGACCATGCCGCCCTCTTCGATTTCGGCGATGTATTCCGGGTTCACCTCATACCGGTGCCGGTGCCGTTCCACGATCTCCTTCTGCCCGTAGATCTTCATGGCGAGGGTATTCTCCCTGAGCGTGACGGGATAGTTACCAAGACGCATGGTCCCGCCGAGATCGGTCACTCCTTCCTGTTCGGGGAGGATCGCGATCACGTGGCGCCCCTCGCCCATCTCGGCACTGATCGCATCCTTCCAGCCGAGCACGTTGCGGGAGAATTCAACCACGGAAAGCTGGAACCCGAGGCAGAGGCCGAGCAGCGGGATCCGGCGGGTCCGGGCGTATCCCAGTGCACCGATCTTCCCCTCAAGACCCCGCTGGCCGAATCCCCCGGGGATGAGGATGCCGTCGAATTCGGCGAGCTGGGGCTCCTCGTACCGCTCGGCATCGAGCCAGCTGATCTTTACCTCGGTGGAAAGCGCCCGTCCAGCATGTTTGAGGGCCTCCTTGATGCTGATATAGACATCCTCGACCCCGTACTTGCTGACGATCCCCACATGCACCCGGTTCGTGTATTCCCGGGAGACGAGGCTGTACCACCGGGTGTCCGCTTCTCTGGGTTCGAGCCTGAGATACTGGAAGAGAACCTCCGCGATACCCTCCTTCTCCATCTCCATCGGGACCTGGTAGATGTCGGGTACCGTTGCCGCGCTGATAACCCCCTGCTGGGCGAGATCGCAGAAGGCCGAGATCTTCCGCTTGGTCTGGGACCCGATGGGCCGTTCCCCTCGTCCCACGATGATATCGGCATGCAGCCCGAGTTCGCGGAGGGCCTTGACCGAGTGCTGGGTGGGCTTGGTCTTGAGATCCCCCATGGAATCTTCCGGAAACAGGGTGACGTGGATCAGGAGCGTGTCCTCGTCAGGGAGTTCCCCCCGCATCTGGCGTACAGCCTCGAGGAAGGGCATGCTCTCGATATCCCCGACCGTTCCGCCCACCTCGACGAGGCAGATGTCGGCCTGCCCGTTGCCGGAGGTCGCATCGTGGGCCGCCGCCCTGATGCAGGACTTGATCTCGTCGGTGATATGGGGGATGATCTGGACCGTTTCTCCCAGGTACTCCCCTTTCCGCTCCTTCTCGATCACGCTCCGGTAAATCTTGCCGGTGGTGATGTTGTGATCGGAGGTGAGATCGATATCCAGGAACCGCTCGTAGTTGCCGAGATCGAGATCCACCTCTCCTCCGTCAGAGAGGACAAAGACCTCGCCATGCTGGCCGGGATTCATGGTTCCGGCGTCGATGTTCAGGTACGGATCGATCTTCACCGCCGTCACCCCGTAACCGCGGTTCTTGAGGATTCTTCCGATCGATGCGGCGGTGATGCCCTTGCCAAGGCCGCTCATCACCCCCCCGGTTACAAAAATATATTTCACGAAGACTACCCCGCCCAGGCGAACCTGATATCTGGTGTAGCTATTCTACGCGGCGGGTGATAGTTTTTATTCCACGCTCTCCGCGAGGAAGGGATCATTCCTTCATCACGGCATATGCTGCCGAACACCGGGCGAGGATTCGGCCTCTGCCTTCCCGGACCACCTCTCCTTCGGCAAATATGACCCTTCTCCCGCGTTTTACCACGGTTCCGCTCGCGACCAGCACGCCGTCTTGGACCCCGCCAAGAAAGGAGGTGGTCTCGGAAATGGTGGCTATCCGCTCTCCCGGATCGAGCAGGGGGTAGATGGCAAGGACCATGGCTTCGTCAGCGAGAGCGGTGTAGATACCGCCCTGGAGCCACTCCTCGCCGTTCATCATGTCCGGCCGGACCGGCATCCGTATCTCGGCTGATCCCGTACCGAGCGTCCCCAGTTCCACTCCCATGAGCGTGAAGAACGGATTTGCGTCCCGCCCTTCGGCCCGTATTCGCTCGATATAGCTCATGTGACAGGAATTTTCCCGCCACCGGGATAAGCGTGCCGGACATCCTTTTTGTTGTCCCGGATCCAACCATACAGGCATGGATGCCGATGAGGAGCGGGAGATGCTGAAAGACCTGATCTGGCTCAATGCCGTGATCGCCACCGAGCTCATCCAGGTCACGGAGAACGTCTCGTCCTTGCTCCGCCAGGGACCGCCTCCCGATTCCTGTCTCGCTGACCACAACCGGCTGCGGCTGCAGGCGCTAGCAATCGTCGAGAAGTACCGTGATGCGACCACGCTGCGGGACCACCTGCTTGGTCACCGCTGAAGAGAGAGGGGAGCCTGATTCCACCGAACACCCCCGCATACAGCATCATCATCCCGGCCTACAACGAAGAGGAGCGAATCCGGGGTCTCCTCAGGCAGATGCCGGGAAGGAGCGGCCGGTTTATCGTGGTCTGTGACGGCACCGACACCACCCCTGAAATCGTCCGCGCCTTTTCACGGGAGAATCCGGATCTCGACCTCGTCTGCCTGACCTTCTCCCGGAGGCTCGGGAAGGGGGGTGCCGTCAGGGAGGGGTTCGCCCGTGCCGCCGGTCCGCTGGCAGGCTTCATGGACGCCGACGGCTCGACCTCGATCCTGCAGATGGAGGAGCTCATCGCCGCATTTGATGGTGCTGACGGTATCATCGGTTCCCGCTGGCTGCCGGGATCCGTGATTCCGGTCAGGCAGGGGATTGCACGGCGTATCGAGAGCCGGGCATTCAACCTCCTGGTCCGTCTCCTCTTCTCGCTCCCCTATTCAGATACGCAGTGCGGTGCAAAAGTATTTAAAAAATCAGCCGTCGATGCTGTGCTAGGTGACATGGTCTCGACGGGTTTTGAATTCGATGTCGAACTCCTCTGGAGGCTTTCCCGGAAAGGGTTCCTGGTGAAGGAGTACCCCATCACCTGGGAGAACCAGGAGGCATCGACGGTGAGAGGTCCGGATATCTTCCGGATGCTTTCCGCCCTTGTCTCCCTCAGGCTGGGAGGGGCGGGTCGATGACCGACGGCCGCTTCGAGGATATCCGGCGCGAGTCGTTCCGGCTCTTTGAGGAGGGGAAGTACGCCGAATCGCTGGAGCAGTGCCGAGCCGCCGGGACCGCCGCACCCGATCCGCAGCTTGCCATCCTCGCTGCACGGAACCTCTTCAACCTGGGCCGGTTCGACGAGGCTGAGGCGTATGTCCGGGATCTTCTCCTGAAGATGCCGGACTCCTCGTACCTCCACAGCTTCCTCGGGCGGATTCTCGGGGCGCGTGGGGAAGACACCGCGGTCTCCGAGCATGCACGGGCAGTCCTGCTCGACCCCGCAAACCAGGAAGCACTCCGGAATTATGCGGCGTACAGGGTGGCGGCGGGAGATTCCCGGATGGCCGTTCCGGCACTGCGGAAACTGGTGGCGCTGACGGGCAGGGAGGATGACGCCCGGTGCCTGGTCCGGGCGCTGACCGCCTCAGGCCAGGCATCTGAGGCGCTGTTGTTGTTCGGCAGGGACGTCCGGCGGCGGGAAGAGGACCCGGATTATATTGCCGCCCTGATGGGTGCCGGACGGTACCAGGATGCCGCCCGCGAAGCGGCAGCCGCATACCGGGTATCCGGGAAGGTCCCGCTCGCCCGGGTCTATCTCCGGGCCAGGGCCCTGAACGACCCGGCAGCCGCGGCCGGTGAGTATGGTGAGTATTTCGCGACGCTGAGAGACCCCGAAATCGGCCTCGACTATGCCCTCCACCTCCGGGCACTCGGGAGACCGGGGGAGGCCATGAGCGTCTGCCGGCAGCTGCTCGACGCCGACGAGAAGAGTTCCGGGTATCCGGTCCGCCTGCTGACCTGCCGGCTGAATGCCGATCTCGGTGAGAAAGACCGGGCTCTCGGCTGCTACGAGCATCTCGTCAGGGACGCCCTCCAGAATCTTGACGACCGTGAATTCCTCTCCGACATGCTCTCGGGATACCGCGAGTTTCTCCTCACCTATTTCCCGGTCCGGGACGCCGAGAGCAGGTTCCTCTCGATCGTCTCCGCGCATCCGATGGCAGTCTCCCTGCTCGCCATCGCCCGCCTGTATGAGGATATCGGGGATCTCTCGGAAGCCCGTTCCTACTCCTACCGGGCCTTCAGGAGCGACTTTCTCCAGGGAGGGATGGCCTACGCCCGGTTCCTGGCCGGGCAGAAGGAATTCCGGGAGAGCGAGAAGATCCTCCTCTACATTCTTTCCAATGCCAAGCGCACCCGGGAGATCGAGAGCGTCGCCGGGCTCATCCTCGATGACCAGTGGAAGCTCTACCGGAGACCCCGGCTGCTCTCCCGTCTGGTCGGCATGCTCGAGCAGCGCTTCGCCCTCCTGAGCTCGGACGGGCTTGAATACCTTGCCGTTGCCTGCCTGGTATCTGCCGGTTCCGCCCGACGTGAAAAGGATTACCTGCAGTGCAAGGAGTATTGCCTGCGGGGACTCGATGCCGTGCCGGCCATCGCGGCCCATATCAGGCCGGCGGACTTCCTGGAGCTCATCCATGCATGCAAGGAAGAGGCTGTCTGTGATCCGCCGGTCATGAGGCCGCGGGAACGGGAGGAAGAGGGGGGACCGGAGCACAGCCGTGCGATCAGGGAGTTCATGGAGTCCTGTGACGACCAGGAGCGGCGCATTCTCGAATATCTTCTCGAACACCACGAGGCGAACGAGATCGAGCTCCGTCGGCTCCTGAACACGAGGAGGGTGGTCGGGATCATGAACCGGATCATCCAGAAATCGGCGGCATCGGGAATCGCCGTCATTGAGAAACGGGGAGTGGGAGAGGGAGGAGAGATCTATGCCTATATCGCAGAGTGACCCGGTCGAGAGGAAACGACTCGAGAGCACCAATATCATCAATGCACTCCGGCGGGGGACGGTTCCGGCCGGAGGCCTTGAGCGGATCGCCGTCGGGGTCGAGATGGAGGAAGGGGTGATCGGCGCCCAGTTCGACTACGTCGCGAAGGGAGGCGGCGACCTCAAGTTTGTCAGGGGAGACTACGGAAGCGGCAAGACCTTCCTCGTTGCCCGGGCGCTCGAGATCGCCCGGGAGAAGGGATTCGTCACCGCCCACGTGGTGGTCTCCCCCTCGTCACCCCTCTACCGGCAGAAGAACATCTACCAGCAGATCTGCGCAAGCCTCAGGACCCGTGAAGAGGAGCATGCGCTCAAGGCGGTCATCGACAGCTGGCTGTTCTCGATCGAGGAGCGCCTCCTCCGGGTCAGCGACCAGCCGCTCGAGGAGGAGAGCCTGGAGAAAGCGACCCTCAAGGAGCTCGAGACCGCCCTTGCCGGGATCTCCGAGATGAACTCATCGCTTGCGGCAGCGCTCCGGACCTACTACCGGGCCAACAACGCCGGTGATTTCCAGATCGCCCAGTCCGCCA
Organism: Methanomicrobiales archaeon; assembly: GCA_013415565.1. Taxonomy (GTDB): domain Archaea; phylum Halobacteriota; class Methanomicrobia; order Methanomicrobiales; family Methanospirillaceae; genus UBA9949. Next base: position 2,171 of record JAAEET010000001.1, on the reverse strand, counting down.
TCGGGTGGATCGGGGCAGAACCGAACATCGGGCGGGACTTCAAGCAGAAAGCCGGCATACGGGGCGATGTGGACGAGACCTATGCCCTCATCTTTCTCAGGGGCCTGGTCAGGATCATCGTGAGTGCCGGGTACGCCGGACTCGCCGTCGCCGTCGATGAGCTCGAGACCACGCAGGTCCTCCCGAAAAACCAGCGGGACAAGGCCTACAATACCCTCCGTCTCATGATCGATTCGCTCGACCGGGGCGAGCTCCCCTACTGCTACTTCCTCTTCACCGGGACACCGGCATTCTTCGAGGGGCCCCGCGGGGTCCGATCCCTTCCCTCCCTTGCCGACCGGATCGGGGTAATCGATGCCGGGGAATTCAGGAACCCCCGCCAGCCCCAGATCATCCTCTCCCGGTTCGATGCAAAGAAGCTCGAGCAGGTGGCCCAGAAGGTCATCCGGATCTATTCAGAAGCATATTCGGAGGTCGACCAGACCCGGATCTCCCACCGGTTCATCCGTGCGATGATCGGGAAGGTGACCGGGAAGTTCGGGGGAAGGGTCGATGTCATTCCGAGGATTTTCCTCAAAGAGTTTGTGGATGTCCTCGACAAGTGCGAGCTGTACGAGGATTACGATCCGTGGGAGAGCTACCAGTTCGATTTCCGCCACCTGAAAGGGGAACTCCGCGAAGAGGAGGAGGCGGTCATGGTGGTCGAGTTCTGACGGGTGCAGAAACGGCACCTGTTCTTTCTTTTTTCCTGCCGGTCCGGAGTCCTTCCGCAACTGGACCGGTACCGGCAATCACGGTCGCGGGTATCCGGGAAGCGAACAAGACGATATGGTCCTATCAATTGTTTTTCAAATGTTTAACAATTGATAAAATTAAAAGGAAATGTTCATCAATGGGTACGGGTAACGTGTAGTCGTGGTAGCGATGAAAAAGATATCTCGAAGTGTCCTCCTGCTGACCCTGGCGGTCACGGTGATGATTACCGTCATTTCTGCCGGATGTACCACCCCCGGGACTCCGACCCCCCCTGGCGAAAAGGAGAAAGTTCTGCTGGCGACGACCACAAGCCTCTATGACACCGGGCTGCTGGATTACCTCAAACCGATGTTCGAGGAACAATATCATGCCGAGCTCCTGATCACCTCGCAGGGTACCGGGAAAGCCCTGGAGATAGCAAGCCGTGGGGATGCCGATGTCCTTGCGGTCCATTCCCCGGCCCAGGAGAATGCCTACATGGATTCGGGCAAGGGACTGAACCGCCGGTGCTTCGCCTACAACTACTTCATCATCGTAGGTCCGGAGAGCGATCCTGCCGGGATCAGAGGCATGGAGCCGGTCGAAGCATTCAGGAAGCTCTATGAGCTCGGAACGGCCGGCACCCCGGATATTGTATTCATATCGCGGGGAGATAATTCCGGGACGCATTCGAAGGAGAAATCAATCTGGACAACAGCAGGGTATAATTATACGACCGACATCCAGAAGTCCGGCACCTGGTATGTCGAGGCCGGCAGAGGCATGGGCGAGACCCTGCAGCTGGCAAACGAGAAGCAGGCCTATACGCTGTCTGATGAAGGAACCTACCTCGCATACAAGGGCGATCTCGACCTGGTGCCGGTGATCGACCAGGGAGATATCCTGCTGAATGTCTACAGTGTCATTACCGTGTACAGCGACACGTTCACTCCCGAGGAGATTACGGCAGCCAACAACTTCGTTGACTTCATGATCTCCCCTGCCGTGCAGGACGCCATCGGCACATTCGGTGTGGACACGTACGGAAAGAACCTCTTTACCCCGATGATGGAGCAGTGCAGCCAGTTCGATTGTGACTGCACCAGTCCGGCCACGGAAACCACACCCGCGGCTCCCTGATCCTGCAATCTTTTTTTTATTCGTCCAGGATCGCTGATTCTGAAAGGGACTTCAGGGTTCCGAGGATGGAGAGGCCGGGTGATTCCCGCAGTGGATTTTTAAAACCGATTGAGTATTTCTTCTCCAACGCCCGTCCTTCCGGAAACCGGAATACCCTACCGGGCCCTGATGACGGTTCCGGGGTTTTCTCCGGCAAGTACTTTCCGGATACTCCCGGGTTTATGCCCGTTGACGATCTTTACCTCATGGATGTTCCTGGCATACCTGAGCAGCTCGACTACCCTTCTCTCCAGGAC
>JAAEET010000070.1 GCA_013415565.1 Methanomicrobiales archaeon | reverse complement strand
AACGGGGATGTCTACGAGATATTCATCGAGGTGTCGGGGTGAAGATCAGCGATCTCTCGACCGATGTCGCGGCTCTCCTCGAATCCCACGGGATACCCGAGCGGGAAGTGTACCTGGATTCCGAGAATTCCGGACTGGTATTTCCGGAAGCGATCCGGGCCATGGTCCGGGCTTATGCCGGGGGAGGTATGGGACATCCCTCCATTACCCACCGGAAGGGATGGGAATCCTACGAGACCCTCCTTTCTGCAACCCGGACCATAGCCGAGGCCGTCCGCTGCCAGCCTGACGAGCTGGTGTTTACGCACAGCGGCACCGAAGCAAATAACCTGGCCATTACCGGCCTGGCCCGTGCACAAAAGACCCGGAAAACCCTGCTGATATCAGACATCGAGCACCTGAGCGTGACCTTTCCCGCCGAACAGCTGCAGAAGGAGGGGTACCGCGTCGTGATCATTCCGGTTGACCGGGAAGGGTTTGTGAACCTGGAGTATCTCGAAGACCAGGTCGGCAGCGATACCCTGCTGGTCAGCATCGCGCCCGTCAACCATGAGATCGGGACCGTGCAGGATGTCCGGGCCATAACCGAGATCGTAAAAGACCGGGATCCGGGCGCGGCAGTCCACCTCGATTCCTGCGACGCGTTCTGCAAAACGGATCTCGATCTCGGGAAAACCAGGGCCGACCTCGCCAGTTTCAGCAGCCACAAGATCTACGGACCGAAAGGTGCCGGGGCGCTCTTCGTCAGGGAGGGGACCGGTCTCGATCCCATTATCCGGGGCCAGCTCAGCACCCAGAAACTCTGGGCCGGTGTCGAGAACGTCCCCGCAATCGCCGGGTTTGCGACCGCCGTGGAAATGATGCAGAAGAACCGGGCGGCATACCTCGCCCTGATGACCAGACTCCGGGACCGCCTGATAGCGGGGATTGCCGGGAGCATCACCGATACCCTCCTCAACGGACCCACGGGAGATCACCGGGCCCCGGACAATGTGAACATCAGTTTCCTGTATTGTGAAGGCGAGGCACTCACGGTTGAACTGAGCCTCAAGGGGATCTACGTTTCGAGCGGGAGTGCCTGCACGAGCCGGGTGCTCCAGCCGAGCCATGTCCTGCTCGCCATACGGAGAAAATACGAGGAAGCCCACGGCAGTATCCTCATGAAGCCGACGCCGTTCCATACCGAATCAGATATCGAGTACGTCCTGACCTGCTTCCCCGACGCTGTTGGTCGGATCAGGTCCCTTTCCCCCCTCAAACCGGGAGGTTGAACCATGTCGAGCCGAATTCCCCTGGCATACAACCCGAAAGTGCTGGAGCTCTTCCGGAATCCAAAAAATCTTGGAAAGATGGAGGATGCCGATGCACAGGCCCTCGCAGGCAGCGTCGCCTGCGGGGACATGATCGCATTCTACCTGAAGATCGATGCAACGACCCTCACCATCATCAGGGCAAGCTTCGAGAGCTACGGGTGCGCCGCCAATATCGCCGCTTCAAGCGTCCTGACCGAGCTGATCAAAGGGAAAAGCCTTGAAGAGGCCTGGCAGATCAGCTGGAAAGAAATCTCGGATTCGCTCGGGGGACTTCCCTCGGTGAAATTCCACTGCGGGATCCTCGCCGTCGGAGCGCTCCGGAGAGCCATCCGGACCTACCTCGCGGACAGGGAGCGGCCGGCCTGGCTGCCCGAAGAGCTCACGCCGGATGAGAAGCATGCCGTCGAGGAGGAGAAACTGATGGAGATCCTCACGAAGCGGGCGGCACGGTATGAGGCAGTGAAGAAAAAGGAGGAGGAGGAGGAGAGAAAGGAATGAGGGCGGTGCCGGGAAAGGGCGGGTCGAACCGCGGCCCTATCAGAAATCCGGCATGTATTTACCGCCCGCAACCCATAGCAGAGCAGGGAGCTTCGCAAGAACATGTATTCTGAACAAGCTGAAGCGGTTCTCGGATGTATCCGCGAACGAAAGAGCATCCGGAACTTTGTCGACCGGCCGGTCCCCGACAACCTCATCCAGAGTATCATCCATGCCGGCATCGAGGCCCCGACCGCGATGGGGCTCCAGCCATGGCGTTTCGTCGTCATCCGGGACAAGGGCCTGATCAAGCGGATCTCCGATTTCTGCAAAGCTGCCCTGCTCGAGACCCTGGAGGGGTATCCCCCCGAGCATGCCGAACCCTACCGGAAAGTCCTGAACGATCCCGGATACAGCCTGTTTTTCAACGCACCACTCCTCGTCTTCGTGCTCGGGGACGAGCGGTGTCACCAGTACCTGTACGATTGCACCCTGTGTGCGGGGAATATGCTCCTCGCCGCATCAACCCTCGGGCTTGGCGGGTGCTGGATGGGATCGGCCGAGGTGGTCGCTGAGAGCCCCGACCTGCTCGCCGAACTCCGGATTCCCGATCATTTCCGCATCGTGGCACCGCTCATTTTCGGCTATCCTGCTGCCACCCAGCCGACCAAACCGGAACGGAGAGAACCCTATACGATCTGGATCGACTGACCGGGAGCCCCGATGAAAACCTGTGATATCTGCGGGAAGCCGGCTGTCGGCATGCAGTTCTACGGGTGCTGCTGCACGCTGGTCTGCGAGGAGCATGCGGAAAGAGCGCTGCTGGACCTCGAACCCGGCGGGAAAAAGGAATGGGGAGCCTGCTACTACTGGCGGTTCAGGCGACCGGGGATCGAGGAATGATCCGGCGGCGGTAAACGCTAGGTTTCACACACTACCCGATCATCCGCCACCCGGATTTCTTTCAGGTTCACGGTTCCCCCCATCCTCCGTACAGGACGGTCCTCCACCGACCGGCACCTTGATGCCTGGTACCGGCCTTCTCTAACCTGATGACCATGCTCACCACCAAAGCGATCATCAGGAAACTCTGGGATGCCCAGGGCTATGGGAATGTTGCTGTCTGGGAGGATGGCACAGCTGAAGTCATCGCGCCGGGAGCCGAGCCGAGCCTCGGGGGGAAATCGCCCCTGGCGGTCTTCAAACCGATTCCTCTCGTCGGAGGATTCCCTATGCTCGACCATGCCCTCTTTGATGCCGGATTACAGGACACCATCGAGAAGACCATCAGGGATGCCGGAGGAGAGATTACCCGCGGGTGAGCATCGCACCGGTTCAGAGTAATCTCCCCGATGAACATTCTCCATAAAAATCATTTTTGGGTTTCTTCCCGAAGTACGCTCAACGGATTTCTGTTCCCGGGTTTCCGTGGGGACGAGAGGGAGGTGATGGGTGGCCGCTTCCCGATCGGCGGGGCCCCGGGCAGTTCCGGCGGGAGGAATACATGGGATGTCAACTGAAGGTCATCCGGCACCTGCGATCATTCTGGTTCCTGGCCACCCGGCGCCTGGTTCTGCGTACCGGTTCCGAACGGGCTGATCCGGACATCATGCAGCTCATGGATCTCCGCAGGGATATTGAACGGATGGACCGGTCGGCTCTCTCCCGGATATCCTGCCGTCCGATGCAATATTCCGGACCATGGGGCATTTCGGATGATTCCCGTCTCCCGCCTGAGTCGTTCCTCCCGGGCCGTATCCTCCCGGTAACGAAGGATATCGAGGATATCATCCGGGCGGAGACGGCAGAGGAGGGGTAGGACGTGGAAATGGATTCGTCCGGTCGCCGTATGCTCTTTCCGGTTACCGCTCTTCCTTCCTGATTTTCAGGGAACCTGCCATCGCTCTGCCCCGGGCGACAAGTCCGACAGAGTCGATGAGGATCGCATTCCGGGGATTCCGGACGACCGTGACGGCCTTCATTCTTTCGAGGGAGACGATACTGTCGAGAACATCACGTTCCCCATACCCGGTTCTCTGGATAATCATCGCGGGT
>JAAEET010000039.1 GCA_013415565.1 Methanomicrobiales archaeon | reverse complement strand
CCTGGTATATAGTATACGGTCGGGCGTTCACCGACGGTGATGGTCACCGGGTCTGAGACATCGTATCCGTAGAAGTTGGAGACGTTCAGGGTGACGTTGTACTCCCCTTCTTCCTCGAATATGTGGACAAATGTCGCATTGTCATACCTGGTCTCGTTGGTGCCGTCTCCAAAGTCCCAGAACCAGATATCGGGGACGCCTATCGTGTCATTGAAGAACCCGACCTTGAGCGGGGCAAAACCGGAGGTCTTGTTGACGGTGAATCCGGCAATCAGCGGATCGCCGACTTTGATATAGTTGGTCTTATTTGCCCAGGAACACCCGCAGAAGTTGCACGCGTATAACTTCACGGTGTAATTATCTTTGAGGGTATAGGTATGGTTGGGGTTCTGCTCCGTGGATGTTCCCTCAACAAGTGGGAACCGCCACTCCCATGAAGTGGGATTGCCGCTCGAGTTGTCGTTGAACTGGACAAAGAGCGGCAGGAATCCCTTGGCCGGGGTCGCATTGAAATCCGCCACCGGTACCTGTCCGATTGTGATGAGGTTGTACTTCGTGGTGGTATTATTGCAGCAGGTTCCGATTGCAGTCAGGGAAACGTTGTAGATCCCCGGTTGCGTGTAGTTGTGGTTGACGTTAGGTCCTGCCGTGGAATTCGTTCCGTCACCGAAGTCCCAGAATCGTCCAACAGGAGCGGGAGTGGTATCGTCAAAGAACCGGATCACGGAGTTATACGTAGCGTTGTCGATACATCCCTCCGTTTTGTTTGTATGGAAATCCGCTATGAGTGCCGGGCAGACGGTGGTGTAGTTGACTTTGGAGATGAAGCCCATTCCGTCCTGGTTCCAGACCGACAGATTGACCGTGAAGTTCGTCGCGTTGACGGGGTCCGGGTTGTAGTAAATGTGTACCGGGTTCTGCTCGGGTGAGGTGTTGCCATCACCAAAGTCCCATAACCATGAGGTTATCGGGAACGGACCGCTGGTCGAATTGTCGGTGAAATTGACCTCAAGCGGTGAACATCCTGTTGTCGGGACGCCGTCGAAGTCAGCGATCGGCGGCACTTTCACGATCTTGGTGACAAAGGCATCCGTCCGCCTCACCGGGGGGAATGCGGCCAGGTAGTCCTGGTAGGCATTGTGGATTGGGAAGTTGAACGATTCGGTGAACCCGGTGATGGTGATGTTCAGGCCGTCCGGCGTGATGGCGATATCATTTGCCTCGTCATAGTAGGTGCCTCCCCAGTAGGTGGAGAAGAGCAGGCCGGTGCCGGTTGCGTTCAGCTCGGTCAGGAAGGCGTCCTGGACGAGGCCGTCGCGGGCGTTGTGGAAGGGCGGATCAGCGTACTTGGTCGGGAAATTGTCAGAGATGGTGAACCCGGTCACGTAGGCCTCGGAAAGGTTGTCGACCTTGATGCCGTAGATACGGTCTTCGAGGAGGCCGCCGAGGTAGGTCGAATAATTCAGACTCTTTCCATCGGTATTCAGTTTGGTGACGAATCCGTCATACTTCCCGCCGCCGAAGGTCTTCTGGAACGCAGTGGGTGAGATCGGGTAGAGTTCAATCGCCTCGGGATCCGAATTGGTGTAGCCTGCGACATAGGTGTAGTTATACAGGTCAACGGCGATCGCCATTCCGAAATCGTCCTTCGATCCGCCAAGGTACGTCGACCAGATAATCGTGTCGCCTGCCGCGTTCAGCTTGGTGACGAATGCATTAATGCGGCCTGGCGGCGTCATCCGGTAACCGCTCCTTGTCGGGAAGAAGAGTGAGTCCGTTTGGCCGGTAATATAGATTCGGTCCACAGCGTCAAGGGCTACGCCATTGGCATAGTCTGCGCCTGTGCCTCCGAGGAATAATGATGTCTGGAGGACTCCGTTGTTATCAAATCGTGCAATAAATGCATCGGGAGCTCCACTCAATCCATCCATGGAAGTGGGATCCCCTGAACCAAGTCTCGGAAAATCACCCGAAGAGGTGTATCCAACCACTACCGGTGCACCGCCCGATCGTGAAGCGATAGCCCTGGCCTCTTCGGTCTCATTACCGCCGAGATACGTCGACCAGATCAGCCCGTCACCATCGGCGTTCAGGCGGGTGACAAAGACTTCGGTCTTGTTCCATTTTGTTGGCTGATAGGGATTCCATAACGGAAAATCAGCCGATTCCGTATACCCGCAGATGGTCGCCCTGCCTCCGGATGGAAGGGAGGTGTTCTGGATCACCGTGATGCCGGTCGCCTTATCGGTGGAATTCCCGCCGAGGTATGTTGCATAGATCAGCGTCTGGCCGTCAGGACTGAACTTGGCGACAAAGGCATCCCAGGTCCCGTTCAGGTGCTCCTGGAAAACGGGGGCATTGGGAAGCGGAAGGTTCGTGGAGAGCGTGGAGCCGGTGAAGTAGACGTTCCCCAGGTCATCGAGGGCAATTCCCTCTCCGGAGTCATCGGAGTTACCACCGTAGTAGGTCGAGAAGTCAAGGACCGGGTCGATGATGAGCGGAAGGCCCTTCTGGTATGCTCCGACAGAAAAACTGACGGTTCCCGACTCCCCGATCACGTAACTGCAGGCGACATTGACCCGCTCTCCGTCAATCATCTGGTAGCAGACCGGGGCACCTTCAATCAGATCCCCAATCGAAGTCGACACGACGAGCCCGCCAAGATCATTGAAGGAGAGGCGTTCATGTCCGGCATACTGCATGATGATGCCATCCGGATCAGCTCCCGGTTCAACGACGAATTCACGCTCGAGGATGTTGTTGATACCGGTATACCGCAGGGTTATCCCATCATAGAGGTTCTCATAGGTGACACCGCGGTAGGTGGGGATATTTGTCACCCAGGCATTGCTATCCTGCCCATACAGGAAATTTGCCTTCCCGGTGAGGAGATCGGAACCCTTCACGATCGTGCCCGGATTCGAACCCGGGTATGTCACCGAGACTGCTGAAATCTTCCCTGATGAAGGAGCATAGAATATCTCTCCGTCCGGGGTGAAGTAGATCAGCAACCCGGGGGTATCTGCCAGGAAGAGAACAGATTGGTCGACCTGGCCCTGGTTCTCCATAAATGAAATCGGGAGGTTCCCCGAAGTCACGGTCGCTGCTCCGGCAGGAGACAGTGCGACACATATGGTAAGAATGAGCAGAAGTACTAAGGATTTCATTCTGGTTCGCATACCTCATCACTCCGTTGAACAGATTCCCAGATTTCAGCCGTAAAGGCCCGATCCCGGTCACTCCGGGAATTCCCCGTCATAGATTACGGCCTGAGAATAGTACCTGGTGGTGATATTCTCTGTCCGGCAGGAAACCGAGGCTCTGTACCTGATCAGATATATAAATTATCCCTTTTCGTATGACTATATAAACATTGCCTGTAATTTTACGGATAGTACACCCGTGAATTATTGCGCAGAATAACCGAGAAATCCGATCAATATACATGAATCACGAAAAAAAGGGATATTTGCGGTTAAATTTGGATCAGGTCAAAGATATCTTTATGAGAGCAGCACGGCAACATCTGGTAGATCTCACAGAGGTGAGAGACCATGGAACTTGTGAATGCATTTGTCGGATTAATCCAGCTCATCATCGCCATTATCCTCGCCGTGGTAGCCCTCTATATCGGTTACTCCACGTTCTCGAAGATCACCGGGGGTATGGATGAGACCAGCGAGCTGAAAAACGGCAATGTCGCCGTTGGTATCGTCATCGCCGCGATCCTCTTTGCCATCGCAATTGTGGTCCAGTCCGGCGTTGCCGGAATTTCCATGGGAATCATGGATGCCCTTGCCGGAGACTGGCTTTCGCTTGTTGCCGCGTTCATTCAGCTCATGCTCGGCATCATCCTGGCCATCGCGGCCATTTACCTCTCCCTGAACGTCATGGACCGGCTCACGAAGGACATTGATGAGTTTGCGGAACTCAAAAGGGGGAATGTCGCAATTTCCCTCATGATGGCCGGCGTGATCGTCGCCACTGCCGTTATCATCCAGTCCGGGGTTATCGGGATAACCTCGGCTCTCCTCTGAACATTTTTATCCGTCGGATCCTCAGGAGAAGTTATCCGGAATTGTCTTCACCAGTCCGGGAAATCCGATCCTGTTCTGATTTCATCTGGGGAAAGAGGATCACTTCCTTGATCGAGCTCTGGTTGGTGAGGAGCATGACCAGCCGGTCAATCCCGAGTCCCACACCACCGGTCGGCGGCATTCCGTAGGCAAGTGCCGTGATGAAATCATAATCGAGCATCTGTGCCTCGAGATCCCCGGCCTTCCTCCGTTCATCCTGGCACCGGAACCGTTCGAACTGATCGAGGGGATCGTTTAATTCCGAGAACCCGTTGGCAATCTCCATCCCGCAGATGAACAGTTCGAACCGTTCCGTGAATCCTTCTTTTGACCGGTGCATTTTTGCCAGGGGCGAGTTCTCAACCGGAAAGTCATAGACCAGGGTCGGCTGCACCAGCTTGTCCTCGACAAATTCCTCGAAGAAAAGGAAGAGGAATTCGCGCCAGGATTGGGCTTCTTCGAATCCTTCGATACCCTGTTCACGGGCAATCTCTCTCAGCTGAACGGTATCGGCCGACCTGACATCGATTCCGGCATATTCCTGCACCGCCTCTTCCATGGAAAGCCGTCGCCACGGTGGAGAGAATTCGAGGGTCTCCTCACCATACGGGATTGCGTATGAACCATGGATGGCATAGACAAGGTGAGCAATGATCCCCTCGGTCAGGGCCATCATATCGTGGTAATCCCGGTATGCCTCATAGATCTCCACCATGGAGAACTCGGGGTTGTGCTGGGTGTCGATATCCTCATTCCGGAAATTTCGTGCCAGCTCAAAGACTTTTTCAAATCCCCCGACCACCAGCCGCTTGAGGTAGAGCTCGGGTGCAATGCGGAGAAACAGGGTCTGGTCAAGGTAGTGGTGGTAGGTGGTGAAGGGTCGTGCATTGGCACCACCGTACACCGGTTGCAATACCGGGGTCTCGAATTCAAGGAAGTCCCGGTCGGTCAGGTACGACCGCAGCAGCGATATGATCCTGCTCCGGGTGCGGAAATTCTCCCTGCTCTGGTCATTCACGATCAGGTCGACATACCGCTGCCGGTACCGCTTCTCAACGTTGGTCAGGCCATGGAACTTCTCGGGCAGGGAGAGGAGCGCCTTTGCGAGAAGAACGATCTCATCCACCCAGATGGTCAGCTCTCCGAGCTTGGTCCGGAATACGTGCCCGCTGACACCGATGAGATCTCCACGCTCGATAAAACGGTTGAAAAACTCAAACTGCTCCGGACCAAGGTCATTTTTCCTGACGTAGAGCTGAATCTTTCCGTCCTGGTCACCAAGATCGGCAAAGATTGTCTTGCCATGGTTCCGTACGGTGAACAATCTCCCTGATGTGGTGATCCGGTCTTCACTCCGCTCGTGTCCGGCTTCCGAATACGTCTGCCGGATCCCGGCAATGGTGTTCTTCCGTTCAAAAACGGGGGGATACAGGGAATATCCTGCCGAACGGAGCTCCTCAAGCTTCTCCATCCGCTGATGATCAAATTCAAGACCGGTGTCCTTGCTGTCCATGCATATCGTCCTGCCCGTGGAAGCTCACACCGGGAACTTGCGATCCTTCCGGGGTGAGAGGGGATTGGTGTTCCCTTAACTATAGCCTGCAGAGCATATTAATAATTTATAGAACGGTTCTGGTGTATCAAGAGGCCGGAAGAGCTGGGAGCTGGACCAGGAACGGGTTCAGAACAGCTGCCGGTCGATTCCCGTGATCCGGTCCAGAGCCTCATTGATGATCTCCCTGACCCCCTCCCGTTCATGAAGGAGGGCGTGGCGGAGGGGGACAATCGCCCGGGGATCTCCTATCCGGCCCAGCGCCCAGGCGACTTTCTGCCGCACCCGCCAGTCTTCATCAGAGAGTGCCAGGATCAGGGGCTCCACAGCACGTTCGTCATCGATGCGGGCAAGCACCTCTGCCGCCTTCCATCTGTTGGAGGGATCATCGTCGGTGAGCATCGTAAGAAAATGGTTGAATCGCTTCAGGTAGACGGGATCGTCCCGATCGCTGGTCATTGCAGGCTCCTATCTCCAGGGGCAGATTTGATGCTGAACACAGACATGGTGCCGGTATGCAGCCTGACCCCCGCGATATACTCCGCCCGTTCACCGGTATCGTCATAAAATTATCCTTCATGTATACCGATCCCGGGGTGACAGATACCTTTATGGGGAAACCATGCCATCCTACATTGTTAAGTTCACCTTGATGGCGAATATTAATCGGACCGATTAATTTCATTCTGGGGGAATATGCCGGAATCAAACAATAATACCGATGGGCACCGCGACGCGCCCCGGACTATTCTCGATGATTACCTTCCGGATTATTCTCCCCGGCCCAAATACGTAATCGCCACCATTTATCCTCCGTCCAGCGAACTTTCGGAGGTTCCTGATTGGGAGGTCGAACCTCGGAGCGAGGGGATCAGTCCCGGCAGGTCACCCCGGAAAACGGCGTCGGAAGGATCAAATACGGCATTCCCCGCACGGCCTGATGAAGCGATCATTGAAACGGGATGGAGAGAGTTTTCATCCGGGATACCGTCCCGCCTGGCTCAGGAATCCGGTTCAGAATCTGCATCGGGGTTCCTGAAACCATCAGGGCCGATCGGCACCATCTCCCCCCTGCCACAATCCTCCCCAACGGCTGCAGAACCATCTGCACGGGAGGGCTTTTCCAGGATGGAACTTCCCCGGGGAAAATTCCGGTCGCTCGAGAAGAACACCACCATCCTCTCCCTTCTCCGCCATCTCCACGCTGTTGGATTCCGGGGAACCTGCAGGATCAACCGGGACGGATCGAGAATTCTCCTCGTCTATGACCAGGGGCGAATCATCCTCGCGGAGTATGACAATCTGGTCGGCGATGTGGCACTGGGCATGATCAGCACCCACCGGTTCGCCCGGATTGATGCCATCATCGCCGACCTGGATGAAGCCCAGATTCGACTTTCCCTTGAATTCAATCCGTGGGGGAGAGTGCAGGGTAACCAGGAACCATCATGGATTGTCTTCCCGCGTATGACGCAGGGAACCGGCTGGTCGTTCCCTGAAGGGCCTGAACAGGTGCGTGAGAAAATACTGGAACTGGTTCAGGGCTCTGAAATGCGGTCCGTACCTGATACGGTTGCAGGTGATGAACCGGACAGAAGCTCCGCTGCCGAAACCTCCCCTGAAATACTGCACGCATATTCACCGGGAAGGCCGGGAGAGCCAGCCGGTATGCCGGTAGTGGAAGCACCTGATGGTTCCGACTGGCGAAAGGCACTTGCCATGCCGATTTTCCCGTCACAGGATGTTCCTGTTTCTTCCCTCCGGCCCGGACCGGATTGCATACCGATCCCGATAAAGGATATGGACGGGAAGGCCGTAGGTACCACCACCCTGGACTCACCGGCTCCTCGGAAGATAATTCCGCCAAACCCTGCTGGACTGCACCCTGAAGAACCGGTGATCGCAGAAGGCTGGAGAAAGGCACTGTATGCCCCGTTGATATCCGAACGTCCCCCGGACACGGGATCCGGCAAAGAGTCCCGGAAGGACAGCGGCCGGATAGCGGGCACGGGGGGTGGTTTTGAACTCTTGTCTCCCGATTCAGGGCTGTTTGATGATATCCCTCACGGGAAAAAGGTGACAAGCGTCCCGGCCCCGGAGCCTGCCGAGCACTGGAAATCCATGGGAATCAATCGCGGGGAGAACAGTTCGGTCTGATCTTTCGCTTCCCCGTCATTCCTGGTCACCTTAAGAAACCCTCACCCATGGACGGCCAGGCTCCGTGCATAAAACCAAGAGTCTCGGAGCTGATACTCTTCCCCATGAAGAAGGTTGTGATCCTGTGTGGCAGTCCCCGTCCGAAGGGAAATACTGCACAGGTTGTCGAAGAATGTGCAAGGGTCATCCGCGATCAGGGACTTGAGACCGAGATCTATCCGCTTGCCGGAAAGAAGATCGAGTCCTGCACAGCCTGCTACCGGTGCCGGGAAGAGGGGAACTGTGTTCTTGAGGATGGTCTTGACGATCTGATCGATCGCCTTCGTGAAGCTGACGGGTTCATTGTCGCCTCCCCCGTCTACTTCGGAACTGCCCGGGGTGACGTCATGGCGGCCCTCCAGCGCATCGGGATGGTCTCCATGGCAACGGACGGATTCCTGTCCTGGAAAGTGGGCGGCCCGATTGCAATTGCCAGGAGGGGGGGGCATACGGCAACCATCCAGGAGATGCTGATGTTCTTCTTCATCAACGAGATGATCGTCCCGGGATCGACATACTGGAACATGGTATTCGGACGCGATCCGGGGGAGGTCTGGAACGATGAGGAAGGGATCAGGACCATCCGTCTTTTTGCCGAGAATGTCGCCCGGTTGATCGCACGGCTGTCCTGAAGATTTCAGGGGTGGGAATATCGTGACCGGAACGATCATCGAAGTTGAAGGGTTGTACCACCGCTTCGGGGACGTTGCTGCAGTGGACGGGATCAGCTTCTCGGTAAACGAGGGCGAGATCTTCTCATTTCTCGGGCCGAACGGTGCCGGGAAGAGTACCGCGATCAATGTACTCATCACCCTGTTGAGGATCCAGCAGGGGAGGGCAACCATTGCCGGCCATGATGTGCAGAGAGATCCGCAACAGGTACGAAATTCCATCGGGATCGTATTCCAGGATGTCACGCTGGACAGGGATATGACCTGCCGGGAGATCCTTGAGTTCCATGGGAGGCTCTACCGGATGCCCTCGGCCGAGAGGAAAAAACGGATCGACGAACTGCTCTCCCTGGTACAGCTCGATGCGAAGCGGGATGTCCGGACCAAGCAGCTTTCGGGCGGGATGAAGCGCCGCCTTGAGATCGCCCGCGGGCTGATGACCAGGCCGAAAGTCCTCTTCCTTGATGAGCCGACCATCGGCCTCGATCCCCAGACGAGAATGCGGATGTGGGATTACATCAAGGCGGTGAACGATGAGGGCACCACCATCTTCCTGACCACCCACTATATGGATGAGGCCGACCACCTGAGCGACCGGATCAGCATCATCGACCATGGCCGGATCATCGCCACCGGAACGCCCTACGAGCTCAAGAATACCCTGGGTGAGGATCTCATCTACCTGGAAACAACCGACCTCCAGCGAACCCGGACGATTCTTTCGGGGATGTCCGAGGTAAAAGAGCTCAGGGAGAAATCGCGGGGAATCGTCGCAATGCTTGCCGGAGACGGGACCAAGATCCTGCCACAGATCATCGAGAACCTGGCAGGAGGGGGAATAAGGGTCAGTGTGGTGAACCTGAAGAAACCGTCAATGGACGATGTCTTTCTCCACTTCACCGGGCGTGAGCTCCGTGATGAAGGGGCGGAAAAGCCGGCGACCGCGGTGACCAGGGCAGGAAGGCGGTAGCCGTGAACACCGGGTTTCTCACCGTCTACTGGCGGGATATGCTTCGGTTTTTCCGCTTCAAGACCCTGCTCATCTCCTCCCTCGTGCAGCCTGCGCTCTGGATGGCCTTCTTCGGGATTGCCATGTCCGCCAATTTCAACCGGCTCACAAGCGAAATACCCCCCATCCCGGGTGTTCCGAGCGTGGACTACCTCACCTACATGGCTGCAGGGGTCATCGCCATGACAACACTCTTCACCAGCCTCTTTGGGGGGATCGTGCTGCTCTTTGATAAAAACTGGGGGCTGATGCGGGAGATCTTCGCAAGCCCGCTGCCCCGCAACCATATTATCTTTGGTATCGCACTCTCGGGGATGACCAAGGCTTTCGTCCAGGCGGTCATCATCATGGTGTTCGGGATCTTTCTCGGTGCCGCCTTCTTCGCGGGATTCACGGCGGCAGAGACCATCGTCTCCATTGTAGGGATCCTCCTCTTTGTCGGGGTATTTTCGCTCGGGTTCCTCTTCCTTTCCGCCGCCATCTCCATCAGTCTCGAAAGCCCCGAAGGCCTCCAGGGGATCATCACCCTGCTCACCATGCCCATCTTCTTTGCGAGCAATGCCCTCTACCCTATCGATGCATTCCCCCCCGTCCTGCAGGCGATTTCGGTCGTCAACCCGCTGAGCCACCTGGTGAATGGAATCCGGTACTTTGCCATCGGTGATAATTTCCAGGCCATCGGCATCTACTATACCGCGACGCCCCTGGATATCATGCTCTCCTTCCTTCTCCTCATAACCTTCGCGCTCCTGATGTTTGCCTTCGCCTGGTGGCGGTTCCAGAAAGCGACGGTAACCTGAACCGCTCTCCTTCAGGGTTTCCCGGAGGAGACGAGGATCAGGTCCGCCGTGGTGAGATCATGATAAAATTCCGGAAGGCGGTAGTAATCGTGGACCGCCATTTCGCGGAGGAGGTTTTCGGGCAGCGCCGGGGCAAATTTCCAGACCTCCTGGCCTGGCACATTCAGGATGCCGGCCGCACCCTGCATCCCTTTGCTCCTGACCTTCTCGAGCATCCCGACTGCTGATTCCGCCGCCTGCTCCTTTGCCATCCGTTTGAGGGTGAGGCCAAAATCATCATACGAGATCGATATCTTCCGGGAAGCTTCAGACCGGAGCAGGGCGGCCAGGATTCCGTTGAACCTGCGGCCCCGGAATGTCAACACGGTCACTTCCGGACCCTTCTTCCCGGGCTTCTCCAGTACGTGGAGCGCTCCCGCCCGGATGGGGGGAAACTCACCGATCAATCCCGCAAGAAGCTCTTCTTCCTTCCCGGGAAGCGGCAGAAGGGATCCACCCCGCTCAAGGATCTCCTCGACCGCGTGGCAGACAACCGGAGAGAAGCCGGCCTGGCTTCCGGTCCAGAAGACATCGCTCCGTTCACCTTCCCCGGGAACCACCACGACGAGCTCGTGTGATTCATCGCTCTTGACGCAGGTCCAGCTCTTCCCCCCGAGGGAGAAGCTCGTGCCGCTCCGTGCGGCCACGAACCGGGCATCGAGTTTCCCAACCACCTCTCCGTCCGGAGTGACCGCCCTGAATTCTCCCCCGCCGCTGATAACCGAATAGAGATCTTTCCAGTTGGACCGCCCGAAGGCCTGTTCTGCCCCCTGCCCTGACATGAGCATGTCCCCGTCATGTTCGAGCATCCCCGACCCGGTCATATAGTTGAGAACAGTATCGATCTCACGCCCGCGGATGGCGCTGAACGCTGCGAGTCCCCGCACAAATCGCCGGATCCGGATCCGGGAGGACCGGCGTTTCCGGAGGAGTTCGAGAAGGATCTGCTGGACAAGGACACTATATGGTTTTTGCGGGGGTCTGAGCGGTTCGACTTCCTTCCTGCTGGCCGATTCGATCACCGCCACCATGCAGAGGAGCTCCCCGGCATTCTTCAGCACGCTTGCAACATAGGGGGGCTTGCCCCTCCTCCCGCTCCGGCCCATCCGCTGGAGAAAAGAGGAGACCGATCCGGGGGGGCCCACCTGCACCACCACATCGAGGTCGCCGATATCAATTCCGAGCTCAAGCGTGCTGGTACAGATAATACACGCACTGCCCTCACCGGAGAATGCCTCTTCGGCCTCTTTGCGGAGTGCAGGGGAGAGCGAGGAATGGTGCACCATGAGCTGTTCGACCTGGCCCGAGAGCGCTCTTGTCACGCTCTCGGCATCGCTCCTGCTGTTGACAAAAACCAGTGCTTTTTTCCCTGCGGTCAGGCGGGCAAGTGCCTGCATCCGCCGCTTTTCACGCTCCTCGACGATAAAGGTGAAATGCTTCTCCCGGGCCGGTGCCGGGATCCTGACCAGGGCCCCGCCATGCCTCCCGCCCGAAAACCAGGAGAGGATCTCCCCGGGGTTGCCGACGGTGGCGGAAAGCCCGATTCGCTGGATATTCCTGCCCGCCAGCCGGTCGAGCCGGTCGAGCAGGACCCGCATGTGAACGCCACGGTCCGATTCGACGAAGGCATGAAGTTCGTCGATAATGAGGTAGCGGAGATTCCGGAGATCGGATGAGAGATCGGGCTCCATGAGGAGGACTTCCAACGATTCGGGAGTGATCATCAGGATATGGGGGGCCTCGCCGTCCTTCCAGGCCCGGTCCCCTTTTGGGACATCCCCGTGCCATTTCGTCAGTTCCAGGCCGTTTGGCACGCAGAATTCGGAGAACCGCTCTTCCTGGTCATTGATGAGGGCTTTCAGCGGTGCGATGTAGATGGCTGCCACACCCGGGATTGCACCCTTCATGATACCGTCGATGACCGGTATGAGTGCCGCTTCGGTCTTTCCCCCGGCAGTCGGGGCGATGACCAGGACATCGCTGCCGTCGGCGACCGCCCGGCATGTCTCCTCCTGGACCGGCCTGAGCTCGCTCCACCCCAGGCGGTGGGAGATCACATCTTTCACTCCCTCGTGTAATCCGGAAAAGGTCTCCATGCTCTCCATTCCTCTGTTGGCGGGAGGAGTCATGTGGTTTTCGGCCGAACCGGAAAAAAATTAGAAAAGTCTATATGACCGGAGATTGACCACTTGTACCAGGTTCATCCGAATGTCCCGCTCAAAGGATACAACCAACACCGTCCTGCGGCACTCATTCGCATTTTTCTTTATCTTTAGATAGGGGACCGGGCTTTCTGCCGGTTCCCCTGTAGCGGACATATCATTTCGGATTTACCAGAAGGTGTTTATTCATGCTTGGAATCCCTGACCCACAGATCTGGATCGCATATCTGCTCTGCATAGCCCTGGCACTGGCCTGTATTGCGTACGGCCTTATAAACTGGAACAAGGGAGGTGAGTGATGGCCGCATCCACGTCGACCATTATCGCCATTGCGGCCATCTACCTGGTAATGATCTTCGCCCTCGGCTATCTCGGCTACAAACGTACAAAGGAGGCGGAAGATTATCTGGTTGCCGGCCGGAAAGCCCATCCGGTCATCATCGCCCTCTCGTATGGTGCAACATTCATCAGTACCTCGGCCATTGTCGGTTTCGGCGGACAGGCTGCCAATCTCGGTATGGGGCTGATCTGGCTGACCGTTTTCAATATCGGTGTCGGTATCCTCCTCGCCTTCGTCATCTTCGGCAAAAAGACACGTGAAGTCGGCCACCGGTTGCGGGCGGTCACCTTTCCCGACCTGATGGGTAAAGTGTATCAGTCCCCGTTCATGCAGGTCGTGTCCGGGCTGGTCATCATCGTCGGCATGCCCCTGTACACCGCTGCCGTCCTTATCGGGGGTGCCCAGTTCATCAAGGAAACCGTCGGGCTTTCGTATGGTGTTTCCCTCGTCGGTTTTGCGGTCATCGTTGCCATTTATGTCATCTTTGGCGGCCTCATTGCCGTCATGTATACGGACGCGGTCCAAGGTACTATCATGCTGATCGGGATGGCCATCCTCCTGATTTCCACCTACCTTATCCTCGGGGGAGTCACCGCCGCCCACACCGCCCTTACCGGGATGGCGGATCTCGTTCCTGCAAAACTGGCCGAGCAGGGAATGAACGGATGGACGGTGATGCCCGATCTTGGCTCCCCAATATGGTTCACCCTGGTGACCACCCTTGTGCTCGGGGTGGGAATCGGCGTGCTCGCCCAGCCCCAGCTGGTGGTTCGATTCATGACCGCGAAGGACAGCCGCTCCCTGAACCGGGCCGTGCTGGTCGGCGGACCGTTTATCCTGATGATGACCGGTGTGGCCTTCACGGTTGGGGCGCTTACCAATGTCTACTTCTACCGTACAGCCGGCCAGATAGCCATCCAGGCTGCCGGGGGGAATGTCGATGCCATCATCCCGGTCTTCATCAACAGCTCCATGCCCGAATGGTTTGTGGTTCTGTTCATGGTCACCCTGCTCGCTGCGGCGATGTCTACCCTCAGCTCGCTCTTCCACGCCATGGGTACTGCCCTCATCTGTGATGTATGGGGAAGAGGGAGGGAGTGCGCCCTTTCGCTCCGGGCAAACCAGCTCGGTGTTCTTGTCATGATCGTGGCCAGTGTGATCGTGGCCTTCCTGATGCCCGGCAGCATCATCGCGATTGCCACCGCGATGTTCATGGGACTCTGTGCATCTGCATTCCTGCCGGTCTTTGCCGTCGCGGTCTACTGCAAAAAACCTGACCCTCGAGCAGCGAAGGCCAGTCTGGTGGTCGGTGCCCTGACCTGGTTTATCTGGGCGCTCTTTGTCAACAGCCGCTATGCAACCGTCTTCGGGCTCTCGAAAGTCGTGCTCGGCACGGTGAGCATTCTCGGGTACCCGTGGAACGCAATCGATCCGATTATCATCGCGCTGCCACTCTCGGCCATCACCATCCTGGTCCTGCAATACGGCAGGGGCGGATGCCGGCCGGAACCGCAGACTGCGTGAAAGAATTTTTTTTCTTTTTTGCTGGGAAAAACCAGATTGCTCCGGCCTTCACACGACCGGACGAAGAATCCGGAACGGCGAACAGGGTATTTCAGGCCGATGCCTCTTCCTTCCACCGGGTGTAAAGGTGGTGCTCAATGCCGAAGACGTCCAGTGTTTTTCCCACGATATGATCGACCAGGTCCCCGATGTTCTTCGGATGGTGATAGAAGCCGGGTGCAGCCGGAAGGATGGTTGCTCCTGCCTCGGCGAGGGTGAGCATATTGCGGAGCTGGATTGCATTCAGCGGGGTCTCACGGGGAACCAGAACGAGCGGTCGCCGTTCCTTCAGGGTGCAGTCGGCAGCTCTGAGCAGCAGGTTGTCGGCGAAACCGCAGGCAATTCCGGCCACGGTCTTCATACTGCAGGGAAGGACCACCATGCCAAGATTCCGGTAGCCGCCGCTGGCAAGAGGAGAGGTGAAATCAAAGCAGTCATGGCACCTCGTGGCGAGCCCTATGACATCCTCCTCGGTTGAGGTTGTCTCTATCTCAACCATCTTTCCGGCCATGTCTGTCATGACCAGATCTGATTCAATCCCGAGATCCCGGAGGACTTCGAGCATCCTGATGCCGTAGATGATTCCGCTGGCCCCGGACAGGCCTACAATCAGACGCATTGGATATCCCATTCAACCTTAGTACCCTGCTGACCGTAAAAATGGAATGGTTCGGTGCCGCCGGGGGCGTCCCCTCGGGTCATCAGGGAAGCCCGAACGCTCTGAAGATACGGGCTTTCAGTGTTTCCTTCGGGTATGCCCCCACAACCACATCGGCTATCTGTCCTCCGGAAAACAGGATGATGGTGGGAATCGCGGTGATGCCGAAGCCGGAGGCTATCCCCGGATTCTGATCGGTATTGCACTTGCCAAATGTCACCCTGTCGCCGAATTCCCGTGCCAGCTCTTCGACAACCGGGCCCACCCTCCGGCACGGCCCGCACCATTCCGCCCAGAAATCAATCACGAGGTACCGGTGTGTCGTCAGCATGCTCTGGAAATTCCTTGAATCAACCGGATGGACCTTGAATTCCTGTTTCGGCGGATGCAGCCGTTCTTCCATCTCACGCAGCTTCTTCTCCCGAATCCGCTGCAGTTCATCCTCCATGGGACAGTGATAGGGATTCCGGTCACTTAATGCCTGTCATGATCTCCCGGCAGGAGGGTAAACTATATGTCCCGCGATTATCAATTACTATACTCCTGCGGAGCGAGGTGGGGTAGTCAGGATATCCCGACGGGCTCATAACCCGTAGATCGATGGTTCAAATCCATCCCTCGCTATCATTTCTCTGAAAATGACTTCTTCTATTCAAAACGTTCCAGTTTGGTCTGGTACGTCCCGTTCAGAAAATCGACATCCGGTGACCGGGACTCTTCTCCGGAAATGGGAACCGGGTAGCACCCGGTAAGGCACCCGGTGCAGAGATCCTTTCTCGGGATCCCTATCGCTTCCACCAAGGCCTCAAGGGAAATATGGTGGAGGCTGCTGGCGGTAATACGCCTGCGCACCTCCTCTTCATTACGGTCGCTGGCGATCAGCTCCTCCCGGGTCGGCATATCTACACCGAGGTAACAGGGAGCACGGATGGCGGGAGAACCGATCCGCATGTGTACCTCCCGTGCGCCGGCATCCCGCATTATTCCGATGATCCGCCGGGATGTCGTTCCCCTGACGATGCTGTCATCCACCAGCACCACTGATTTGTCTTTCAGGTGATCCCTGATCGGGTTCAGCTTGATCCTCACCGCCTTTTCCCGTTCTTTCTGGGAAGGCATGATGAAGGTCCGCCCCATGTACCGGTTCTTCATCAGGCTCTCCACAAACGGGATGTGGGATCGCTGGGAATGCCCGATAGCATAGGCTGTCCCGGAATCCGGTACCGGACAGACAGAATCTGCCTTTACCGGCGCCTCTTCGAACAGTTTTCCCCCGATCTTCAGCCTGACATCATAGACCAGCGCACCATCCATCACCGCATCTGCCCGCGCAAAATAGATGTATTCGAAGATACAGTGAGCACGCTGTTCGGCCACTGCGATCTGCATGGTGCGCATCCCCTCCTCATCGACGCAGACCAGTTCGCCGGGATGAACATCCCGGAGGAGCGTCCCTCCGAGAGCATCGATGGCCACGCTCTCCGAAGCGATGATGATGCCCTGCTCGGTCTTCCCGATACACATCGGCTTGATGCCGAGAGGATCGCGGAAGCCGTAGAGAACCCCGTCGATCATCATGACCACCGAATATGATCCCTGCAGGAGCCGCATGCAGCGGTGAACCGCATCCTCGACACAGCCGGAATTGCTCAGCTCTTCGGTAATGACCTTGGCAATGAGCTCCGTATCCGTGGTGGTACAGAAGATCTGGCCATGGCATTCATACTCCTCACGGAGTTCACGATCGTTCACCAGGTTGCCATTGTGGGCGATGGAGATGATGTGGTTCCGGTAGAGAAAATTGAACGGCTGGGCATTCTCCGGCCGGTTTGCTCCCGTGGTCGGATACCGGACGTGTCCGATTCCTATCTGACCTTCGAGTCCGGTGAGAATTTCCGGGTTGAATACCTCCGCGACCAGGCCCTGGCCTTTGTATTTATAGAGCCGGGTCCCGTCGTACGTGGAGATTCCGGCGCTCTCCTGCCCCCGGTGCTGGAGAGCATAGAGCGCATAATAGAGTGAAAATGATACACCGCCAGCATCCCTGATGCCAACGATTCCACACATGATCGTTCTCTAGTGAGTGGGGATCTTTGGTTTCTTGGTCACCCACTTGTATTTCCTGATCCGCGTGCTCTTTCCGAATCCGCAGGCAGAACACGTCCTGTGCCGCAGGTGGAAGGAGATGCTCCCGCACCGCCTGCAGGCGATATGCGTCTTGCCCGAACGTTTTCCCATTGACGGAGTGCCTTTTGACATATCAATTCACCTCACGCACAACTCATTCCACGGATGGGGAGATATAGATCACATTGTCGCCGCGGACGATCAGCATTCCGACACTGCGCACCTGACCGCCCTCGATGACCTCTTCTGCCTTGTCCAGAACGAGGTTCATGTGGACGTCGTATCCCTGCAATACGCCCCGAAGTTCCCTGCCGCCCTTGAGGGAGACGATTACTGGCTGCCGGTTCAGCACCTGATCCAAAATATCCAACGGCCGCTTTGTCATACGTATTCCCAGTTTTCCATCACTTTGGAGTAATATATGT
>JAAEET010000038.1 GCA_013415565.1 Methanomicrobiales archaeon | reverse complement strand
CCTGGAATCATGGAAAATCACAGGGCGTATCAGGGAAACACCGGGAAGCCCTGTTTCTGCTCTCTGAAACTTATTCATCAATCGTTCTCCGTGTGCGAAACTGCACCAGACCGAGATCCTGGAGATATCTGCCGTATTCCGTGTTATTTAATTCAGACGAAAGCCTGAGGAGCTGGTCTCTATCGATATATCCCATCTCGAACGCAATTTCCTCGATGCACGCGATATAGAGCCCCTGTCTCTTCTGAATCGCTTCGATGAAATTTGAGGCTTCAAGCAGGGAATGATGAGTTCCTGCATCAAGCCATGCCATTCCCCGTCCAAAAAGTATTGCCCGGAGTTTACCCCGCTTCAGGTATTCCCGGTTCACATCGGTTATTTCCAGTTCGCCACGTTGAGAGGGTTTAATTGATTTTGCAATCCTGATCACATCGTTATCATAGAAATAGAGGCCGGGAACAGCAAAGTTTGAACGAGGCTTTTCCGGTTTTTCTTCTATTGAAAGAACCTCACCATTGAGACCAATTTCCACCACACCATATGCCTTGGGATCCCGGACGTAATACCCAAAAATGGTTGCACCTTGGGGAGAATTTGCGGCATCCCGTAGTAACCCGCTGAAATGCTGCCCGTAAAAAATATTATCTCCAAGAATCAGCGCAACGGGACCCTTGCCGATGAACTCCTCACCGATAAGAAAAGCTTCAGCCAATCCCCCGGGTTTTTCCTGGGGAGCGTAGGTAAATTGCATCCCAATTTGCTGGCCGTCACCGAGCAGTTCCTGATACAGAGGTATATCTCTCGGAGTGGATATGATCAGAATATCACGTATTCCTGCAAGCATCAGGACGGAGAGGGGATAGTAAATGAGCGGCTTATCATACACCGGTAAGAGATGTTTGGAAACAGCCTTTGTGATAGGATACAGCCGTGTTCCAAATCCCCCGGCAAGAATGATACCCTTCATCGAAGTAGTATATATTGAGTATCGCTATTTATTCGTTATTTACCGGGCCCTTTCAAAAAGGGTCATTTATTTATCTTCCATTACCTCTGAAACCTGGAACCAGCAAAGGATCAGAGCGGAATATCAGATTTTATTGAATAATTTTCCGGATCACCAGGATCTCGACGGCGATCTCGCGCACATCCCGGGTATGGAAGGAGAAGGTCCGCCGGATCGGGAGGAAGCCGCCGACGACCTCCTCGATGACCCCTCTCCCGCCCAGGTAGGATTCGACGAACCGCCGGCTCCCGGCATTGAAGATCCCGTAGATGCGGGGAGCCGTTGTCAGGGCGGCGTCGATGAACGGCCGGTCGGCGTGGACATTCTGGGCACCGAAGGGAGGATTCATCACCACCGTATCACAGGGGCCTATGGAGGGAAGTGTTTCCGGCTCTCCGATCTTGGCAGGGAGGAACGTGACCTTCACGCCGGCCCGGTCGGCATTCTCACGGGCGGTGGAAAGGACCGTTTCATCTGCGTCGACCCCCACCACCTCGCGGGCGCCGAGGAGGGCGGCCCCGATGGACAGGATCCCGGTACCACAGCCCAGGTCGCATACCCTCCGCCCGCCGATATCCCCGTTCAGGGCGGCATGGAAGAGGAGCCGGGCGGCAAGCGGTGCCGGGGTCTGGTACTGCTCCAGGCGGGCAGAGGGTGAGGAGAAGCCCGCAACTTTCTCCAGCCGCCGTTCGAGTTCATTCAGCCGCATGCTCACCCGATCTCGTCGATGATGAAGTCCTCCCAGTCCCGCACCCCGCAGAGGATCTCAAACTCCGCAGGGGTAAGGACCGGGGCCGGGAACCGGATCTGGTCGTCGTAGGCGAGCCGGGGGCAGGCGGTATTCACATAGGCCCCGAAACCGAGATTGAGGAGCTCGTCGGGACTGACCTCCTCCATGAAAATGAGGAAGGCCCGGTCCGAGAGGGAGGCGAGCTCCCGTGCCCGTGTGTACCGGTTCTGTCCGGGCTTCCGGCTGACGATGATCCCGAATCGGTCTGCTCCTCTCGCTCTCTCGATGATCGCGTGCCTTTTTGCCAGGAACCTGCGGCCGTCGACTTCCTGCGCCTCACCGGTCCGGGGATCGACGGCGATCACATGGGTCCCGGTGGCCAGGCTGACCCCGAGCGGGTGGAAAATCCCGGTGGCGATCACGAGGATATCGGTCGCTTCCGGGATGCGGGCTGCCGCAAACGAGCAGCCAAGAATCTGGCCGTTTTCAGGTGTCCGTCTCCCACCCGGCCGGATTACCGCCCGGAATCCGCGTGATACGAGGATCTCCTGCACCGCAGGGAGGAGGTGGGTGTGCTGGGTGGTGGTGACGAGGCCGATCGTGTCTCCCCGGAAAAATGGAATTGCCGACGCCACAACCGCCGGATCAAAATCAACCCGGAAGGGCTGGTAGATCACCCGTGGGTCAGAGATGAGCGGGGTGTGCCCGAAGTGGACAAGCACATCGGCGTATTCGAGGAGATCGAGCGCAGGGTCGCAGGCCCCGTAACAGGGGTCACCGCTGATCAGGACCGTGAACCCTTCATCCCGGAGTGCACCGGCTATCTCCCCCGCCCGGCGCTTCAGTCCGGCCGGGAACTGGAGGGCCACCGTGCGAGCACCCCGGTCCCGCAGATTCCGGACGAGATCAGAAATACCGGTCAATGACCTGCACCCTGTCGGTGACCTCGACGGTTACCAGTGCCTTGTACGGCCGGCCGATATCTGCATTCCCCCGCCGGATGGCAAAGCAGATGTCGGCAACCTCGGCTCCCACCCGGTCGAGGGCTGCAAGGAGCGCCCGCGTGGTTCCCCCGGTGCTGATGACATCATCGACGATGACGACCCGATCCCCTTTCCGGACACCGTTCAGGAAGAGCTGCCCCTTGGAGTAGCCGGTTACCTGGTGGAGGGGGACTTCTCCGGGCAGCTTGTACTCCCGCTTCCTCACAATATTGAGCGGGAGGTCGGTCATGGATGAAATAATCGAACCGATGGGGATGCCCATCGCCTCCGCTGCGACGATCCGCTCGACTCCGTCGAGATCCAGCACCTTGATCATGGCGGTCGCGACTTCCCGGAGCACAGCAGGATCGAGGGAGGGGACACCGTCGGTGATCGGGTGGATGAAGTAGTTGTATTCGCCGCGCTGTACGATGGGGCATGTCTCAAGGGATTTAATCAGCCGTTTCAGCATACTGCTCACCAATAGCTTCGAGGAATGATTCGATGATGCCGGCATGCACATGGGGCATGCAGATGATCCGGAGGTGACCGTTTCTGGTATAGGAGACCTGCCAGGGAGGCGGAACGGATACGGGCTGGAACGTTGCCACGTTCACATCGGGGGTCACCTCCCGTGATATCCCGAAGCTCTCCATCCCGTCGATAAGTCGGCGGGTGCTCTCCATGCACCCCGCAACAATCGCCTCCATGCCTTCCCGGCCGAGGTACTCGAGGACCGCGAGGGCCCCGACCACCGGGGCTCCGGGCCGGGTGCCGGAGAGCGTGAACTCCTGCTTTACGGTTAGGTAGGGAGTATCGACCGAGAGCGAACAGAGATCCTCCTGGTTCCGCAGGAGAAGGCACCCGGCGGGAATGGTGCTCATCCCCATCTTATGCGGGTCGACGGCGATACTGGTCACTCCGGGGAGGGAGAAGTCGAACGGGGGGCTGACCGGGAGGAACGGCAGGACCAGTCCCCCGAACGCAGCGTCGACATGGAAGAAGATGCCGTGGTCCAGGGCCAGGCCGGCGAGTTCCGAGATGGGATCGACCATGCCGTACTCGGTCGTCCCGGCAACCCCGATGATGCAACAGGTGTTCCGGTCGATGGCTTCCGCAACCTTCCCGGCATCGACCCGGTGGTCAGGATCGAGGGGAACCGGCCGGCTTTCGAGCCCGAGGATGTCGCAAGCTTTCTTGAACGAGAAATGGGCTGATTCCGGGAGGATGATGTTTGGCCGCTCTTTCCCGCTCATCGCCCGGGCGATACGGAGCGCCTGGATATTGGATTCCGTACCCCCGGAGGTTGCATACCCGCACGCCGTGCTGCAGTGGAACAATTCGCCAAGGCGCCCGATGAGGAGCTGTTCGAGGGAGGAGGTCCCCCGGAAAAGTCCCGGATCACCGAGATTGGTCTCCATGAACATGCAGTGTGCTTTTACCGCTACGGGGTGGGGGAAGGTGCACATCGATGAGAGAATGTAGCGGGGAGCAAGGTCGAGCTTCTTTTTTTGTGCCAGAAAAGAGAAGAGTTCGTCTTCGCTGCAACCGGTCTTACGCATGCCGCCGTCTCGCACTCTCGAGGATGATCCGTTTCTCGGTACGGGCGACCGTCTCCCTTATTTTTGCCATGGCATCGATATTTGCCGAGACGCTGGAAATCCCGTGGTCCACCAGCCACTCCACCATGTCCGGATCCGAGCCCGCCTGCCCGCATATCGAGCACTCGATACCGTGTTCACGGCTGACCTGGATCGCGCTGTCGATGAGTGCCAGCACGGCCGGATGCTTGGGCTGGTACATGGTGGAGACGTTCTCGTTGTTCCGGTCGATGGCGAGGGTATACTGGATCAGGTCATTTGTCCCGAACGACGCAAAGTCGATCCCGGCATGGATGAAGTCCTCGATCATGATGGCGCTGGCCGGGATCTCGATCATGACCCCGAGCGTAGCTTTGGCCGTATCCACACCCCATTCCCGCATCATGGCACAGGCAGTGGAAAATTCGTCGGGGTGGGAGACCATCGGGAACATCACGCCGAGGTTGTCATACCCCTGCTCCCAGAGGCGGCGGAAGGCCTCCACCTGGAGCCGGAACTGGTCCGCACTCTGGAGATCGCGCCGGATCCCCCGCCACCCGAGCATGGGGTTATGCTCATGCGGCTCACTTTCGCCTCCTTCCATGTTCCTGAATTCATCGGTCGGCGCATCGAGGGTCCGGACCCAGACCGGCTTTCCGTGGAACGCATCGAGCACGATCTTGATCCCCCGGATGAGCTCCTGGACGAACTCCTCCTCCCGGTTATTGGCGATGAACCATCCGGGTGTCCGGTTCAGGCCGAGAATGAGGTGTTCGATGCGGAGGAGCCCGACGCCGTCTGCCCCGGTCGCCGCCGCCCGTTCGGCTGCCTCCGGGATCGAGACGTTTACCTTGACGCTCGTTGCAGTGATGATCGGCGCAGCCGCACCGACCCCGGGAGCTTCCTTCTTGGCCGGTTTTTCAATGGCCCCGTCGTACACGAAACCCTTCTCCCCGTCGATGGTCACCAGCTGCCCCTGGGCAAGGAGCGAGGTCGCGTTCCGTGTACCGACCACCGCCGGAGTCCCGAGTTCCCTGCTCACGATGGCTGCATGGCAGGTCATCCCCCCCTCATCGGTCACGATCGCGGCGACTTTCCGCATGGCGGGAACCATGTCGGGGTTGGTCATCCGGGTCACCAGGATATCGCCTTCCTCTACCTTCCCGGTATCCTTCACATCCTTGATGATCACCACCCTGCCGGTGGCAATACCCGGAGATGCCCCCTGTCCCCGCACCAGGATCTTCTCTTCGGTCGCCTCGGGTCGCTGCATCATGGCCGTTGCCGGACGGATGGTGGTGATGGGCCGGGACTGGAGAATGTAGATCTCGTTGCCGACGATTCCCCATTCCACATCCTGCGGAACGCCGTAATGGGTCTCTGCGATCGCCCCGAACTTGGCCAGCCGGCCGACCTCGTCATCAGACAGCACTGGGGCATCCTGCCGGTCGGTCGGGACATCAAGGGTCCGGGTTCCGTGGTCCCCCTCCGACACGATCTCGATCTTTTTCTGGGCGATCAGACGGTCGATCACGTTGCCGGTCCGCTGGTCGAACACGTACTTGTCGGGGGATACCGATCCCGAGACCACCGACTCCCCGAGACCCCAGGAACCCTCGATGATGGCAAGGGGCTCCCCGGTCACCGGGTGAGAGGTGAACATCACGCCGGCCTTCTCGGAATTGACCAGCTGCTGGACCACGACGGCGATATTCACGCTCCGGTCATCGAATCCCTGCTTGGACCGGTAATAGATTGCCCGCGCTCCGTAGAGCGAGGCCCAGCACTTCTGCACTGCTTCAAGGAGGTTCTTCTCCCCTTTGATGTTCAGGTAGGTTTCCTGCTGTCCGGCGAAACTGGCATCAGGGAGATCCTCTGCCGTGGCACTGGAACGGACGGCAACGACCATGGACCCGGAATCAAGCCTCTTATAGGCTTTTTTTATCTCCTCTCTCAGCGAAGCAGGCATCTTTTCCTTCAGCACCGCTGCCCGTGCCTTATCTGCAGCCTTCTCAAGGGCCGCATTATTATCCACGTCAAGATTCTCGAGATCTGAGAAGAGGGTCTGCTCAAGACCGGTCTCAATCAGAAACCGGCGGAACGCATGGCTGGTCACCACGAAGCCGCCGGGGACCGGCAGGCCGATTGATGACATCTCGCCGAGCGATGCACCTTTCCCCCCCACCGCAGCGATGTCCTCTTTCCGAATTTCTTCAAGCCACAGAATGTCCGGCATCTCCTTCATGCACGCACCACTAATTACTCAACCGTCATGTGCTTAATAAATTATCATCGGCTGCAGAATCCTCCGCCGTCCGGGATCCCTGCGCCCCGTGAGACCGGCATCGGGAAAAGAACAAGACTCAATAGGTGCGGGGTACAAAGAGTATGGGTTTTAGCGTGAGCTTCAAGGTTCTGGTCAGCGATCCGCTGGCCGAAGAAGGGCTGGATGTACTCAGGAAAGAGTTCCACGTCGATGTGAAGACGGACCTCCCCGAGGAGGATCTGGTCGGCATCATCGGGAACTATGACGCACTCCTGGTCAGGAGCGGGACCGAAGTGACGGCCCGGGTGATCGACGCGGGAAAAAAGCTCAGGTTCATCGGGAGGGCCGGTGCCGGGGTTGACAATATCGATATGGGTGCGGCAACCCGCCGGGGAATCATCGTTGCCAATGCACCGGAGGGAAACACGCTCGCCGCCACCGAGCATACCATGGCCATGATGCTCTCCCTCGCCCGGAACATCCCGCAGGCCAACAGCTCGCTCAAGAAGAAAGAGTGGAAACGCTCGAAGTTCATGGGTGTCGAGCTGAATGAGAAGACCCTCGGGATCGTCGGCCTGGGAAGGATCGGGCGCGAGGTCGCAAAACGGGCAAATGTCCTCGGCATGCATTGTGTCGGGTACGACCCGTTCATCAGCAAGGACAAGGCCTCCCAGATGGGGGTCGAAGCCCTCTCGCTCGACGAGCTGTTCAAGGTTTCCGACTTCATCACCGTCCATACCCCGCTGATCAAGGAGACCCGGCACATCATCAACGGGAAGAGCATTGCCACCATGAAGGACGGGGTCCGGATCATCAACTGTGCCCGGGGCGGAATCATCAACGAGAAAGATCTCTACGATGCGATCGCGGCCGGCAAGGTGGCCGGGGCGGCCCTGGATGTCTTCGAGGAGGAGCCGCCGCTCAACTCGCCGCTGTTGTCGCTCGACCAGGTGATCACGACCCCCCATCTCGGCGCAAGCACGGTGGAGGCGCAGACCAACGTCGCCGTCTCGATCGCCAAGCAGTGCATCTCGGTGCTCAAGGGAGGATCGGCGAAGTACACGGTGAATGCCCCGATCATACCGCCTGAGCATGCCGACACTATCGAACCCTTCGCCTACCTGGCCGAGAAAATGGCCCGGTTCCTCACCCAGCTGACTCCCGGGAGGCTCGAGAAGGTGGATTTCGTATACGGCGGGGATCTGGCAAGGATCGGAAACAACACCCGGTTCATTACCCTGATGGCGCTGAAAGGGCTGCTCGATCCGATCCTCCAGGTGCCGGTCAACATCGTGAATGCCGAGTTTGTCGCCAAGGAGCGGGGCATCAGCGTTGCCGAGACGACGACGCCGGAGTCGGGGGGATTCAGGAGCCTCGTTACCATCAACGTGAAGACCGACCAGAAGTCGGAGACCATGAGCGGGACGGTGTTCATGAAGGGCCGCTCCCGCATCGTAGCCATCGGCGGCTATACCATGGACATGATCCCGGAGGGCTACGTCATCGTCTCCCGGCACCTGGACAAGCCGGGAGTGATCGGCCGGGCCTCGACCATCCTCGGGAAGCGGAACATCAACATCGCCGGGATGCAGGTCGGCCGCATCAAGCCCGGGGAAGAAGCCATCATGGTCCTGAACGTTGATTCCGAGGTTCCGCCCGATGCCATGGACGAGATCCGGTCCATGCCCGGGATCTTCACCGCGGTATTTGCGAAGATATCGGATAAACTCATTTGATACTACCACTTTTTTCGTTCGTGGTCATCGCTCCTCAGGTGAACCCCTGGAAGAAAAAGAGAATATCCTAGTATCAGTCCTTATAGATCCTGGCGGTATCCGGGAGTATCCGGGGCCGGACATCGGTCATGAAGTACATGTACGGCATCCGGGAGACATTATACTCGAAGAAGCCCTGGGCGAAGTCTGAGAGCCCCTGCTGCCGGCGCCCCAGGATGAGGATGAAGAACCACTGCAGAAAGAGGCAGATCATGGCGAGCAGTCCGTAGATCCACGCCACGATGCCGATTGCGATCCAGTAGACGATGCGGACGAAGAGCTCGAGCCGGCTGGCCTCACGCTCGTAGACAAAAATCCTGGTGGGAGTTGTGTCGGGCATTATCCTTTCCTCATTGCTCCGGTTGG
This sequence comes from Methanomicrobiales archaeon, assembly GCA_013415565.1. Classification (GTDB taxonomy): domain Archaea; phylum Halobacteriota; class Methanomicrobia; order Methanomicrobiales; family Methanospirillaceae; genus UBA9949. The sequence continues at coordinate 9,245 of JAAEET010000038.1, read as the reverse complement.
CTCCGGCAGCCTTCAATCTGCCGCAGGCCGGGAAAACCCGGAATCAGAATTATTTTATACTGTGTTCACGTATCTTTTAGACGCATTTTCCGTTGCGGGCTCGTGGTCTAGCTGGTTATGACGTCGCCTTGACATGGCGGAGGTCAGGAGTTCGAATCTCCTCGAGCCCATCGCTGTTTTCCGGTTAATATTCCAGAAAAAGCTTACCATGATGTTCCATCCGACCCGGGAAAAAATATAGAAAGGTTCCTTCCCTAATGCATCAGCATGGGGCGGATACTGGAAGACCCTTCACTCCACAATCGTACCATGGTGTTCCTCGACCGGACCGATGCCGGGGTGAAACTCGCGGCATTCATCCAGGCGCATCTCGAGCTCGATGAACCCATGGTGTGCGCCATCCCTGCCGGCGGAATACCGGTCGGGCTGGAGCTGGCCCGTGCATTCGGGACCAGCCTTGTCCCCGCCGTGGTACGGAAGCTGAAGATACCCTGGAATCCCGAGGCAGGGTTCGGGGCCATGACCTGGGACGGGCGGATCTTCCTGAACCAGCCGCTGGCGAGCCAGCTCCGGTTGTCGCAGGACGAGATCAGGATGGCAGAGGAGCAGACCCGGGAGGTCATCAGGCAGCGGCTGGAGTTGTTTGCCGGGGGAGCTCCTCCCCCGTCCTTCCGTGGCCGGACCGTCATCCTGACCGATGACGGTCTTGCATCGGGCTATACCATGCTGGCCGCAATCGAAGCTGTTCTTTCCGATAAACCCGGGCGGATCGTGGTCGCCGTGCCGACCGGATCGAAGGGAGCAGTTTCGCTGGTTGCCGCAAAATCGGAGTCGGTCGTCTGCCTGAACCTGAAGGACCGGTATCCCTTCGCCGTGGCAGATGCCTACCGCCACTGGCACGATCTTCCCGATAAGGAAGTGCTGGAGATTCTCAGGCTCGCGGAGGAGATTCAGGGTGGCTGAACCGCGGTATCGCGGGGAGGCGCCGTGCAGATCCCGGAGATGTGCACACCGGATCCTTTTTTTTCGGGGGTGACAATATTCCAGTACCAGAACAACGGGTTTCATGAACCGGCCGGGAACTATCCCGGACCGGACTTTTTCCAGAATATCTCCCGGTTCAGGATGCCGGGTGCCAGCGCCGGATATACCAGGAGGCGGGGATGATCTTTGAGGACCGGAAGAACGGGTATGCCATAGAGCTGCCGGAAGGATGGCAGGAGCGGAAGGGGCGGTTCGGGACCCTCTCCCACCACAGCATCCTCTTCGGTCTCATCGGGGACAAGTATTACTTCGAGTCTGCCGACGGCCGATCGCGGCTCACCATCTCAGCAGGTGCCAACATATGGCCAAGCCCCCTCGTCCGGAAAGCGGCGATGTGTGATTTCCTGGTGTTCAATGTCTTCCTTGAATTAACCGAGACCGACCTGAACGAGATTGAAGGATTCTGTCTTGGCGGGGAGGAGAATACGGTATACTACTGGTATGAGAGCCCTCACGGCAGCGGCCGGTTCATCTCTGCGGTCCGGGACGGCAGGGAATATACGCTCCGGACGTCGGTGGTCAAGGACGACGATACACCGGAGAAGGATGCCGAGATCGAGGAGATCATCACCTCCTTCCGGTTTCTCAATCCGGGAAGTGCGGCGTGATCGTTCACGCACTGCCACGCCGAAGTCACGATGGAGGACCTGTGGGGGAAAGAGGAGTGATATTCCGGGCGATGCCGGGGCGCATAGTTTCAAGAGTCTGCATCGCCATGAAACCTGTGTCGTGACATCGCGTCCTTCCGTATCTGATGATTCCGTGCTCATGCGCTGGATGGCGCTTGAGATGGGAAAGGTCAATGACGGCGTCGTGGCCCGGCGCCGGCGGCTTTCCGAGCTCCTGACCGAGGCTCGTCCGTCCTCGGTGACAAGGGACGGTTCGGAATTCACCTTCGACCGTGGGGTGATCAAAATGCTTGGAGAGAACCTCCCCCGCACCATCCACCCCCGGCTGAAACTCCCGGTCATCTTCTTTTTTAACTCAACGGTGCCGGACAGCTGCCTGCTCACCGATGAGGTTGCCTTAGAAGCACTCCAGATCCTGGGCGAACTCTCCCGGTTCCGGGAATTTTCCGGAGGAAAACTCTGGGTTGGTCGTGCCATCGTCTATGCGATCATGCGGAAATATCCAACGGCAGTCCAGATCATGATGACCTGAGATGACCGGATACTCCGGTATCTCCTCCCGGCCTCGCAGGTGAAGGTCCGGTGAGAATGGGAGTGTGGTCCTGGCCAGAGCGGTCTGGAACGGGAAAGGAACATCTTCAACAGGATAAGCGGGGCACAGGACAGGGCTGGAATCCGGAAGTGGCGCCGGATCGGGGGATCCGGCCGGGGTGGGAAATCCGCATCATCCGTTTCGACGGATGCCCATAACCTTTAAACGATGTATTCACAATGTACTTTATAGAAAAGTCTCTGCCGAAGATTTTCTGGTTCAGGTAATCTTCACTGCCGTGAATACAGGTAATCTGGGGACGTATTTAAGGCGGAGATGGTGCCCGATCAGAAAATCCGGATACGTTCAGGAATGCTAGGCAACCAGACATCAGAAAAAACCACGGGCACAAAACATGGCAGTCGATCATTACACGCGGATCATGGGGGATATCCAGGCACTGTTCCGCTCCCGCCTTCAGATTCAGATTCTCCTCTCTCTTGCCGACGGGAACAAGACCCTGGCCCAACTCCGTGAAATCACCGGGAGTTCTTCCCAGGCGCTCATCCCGAAGATACGGAAGCTCGAGACGAGCAATTATATCGCCATATCAGAATACGAATACCACCTCACGCCGGTCGGAAAGATCCTGACCCTGAAGATCCAGGATATCATCCTCTTCAAATCCGTCACCCGGAAGCACAAGGATTTCTGGGACCAGCACCGGGTTGATGCCATCCCCGAGCCGTTCCTGCACGATCTCGGGGAACTGTATGAATCCGAGATCGTCTCTGATACGAATGTCGATATCTTCAATGTCTACTTCAATTTTCTCAAGGCGCTCAATGAGGCGGAACGGGTCTGTATCGTCTCTCCTATCTCGAGCCCGGCTCATACCGAGGCGGTGGCCAAGCGTGCCATGGAAGGGGCAACGATCGAACTCCTCGTGGGAAAAGAACTCGCCGAGGTATTCTCCCGCCCGCCCTATGCCGAGAAGATCGCAGAGGTGGCCGGAACGGGAAAGGGGAAGATCTTCATCCTGGACCCCATGCCGAGACTGGGACTGACGGTGACCGACAAGGTCATATCGCTCGGTCTGTATAAGATGGACGGGATCACCTTTGATTCAACCACGGATCTCTTCTCGAGAAACGAACGGGCGGTCATGTGGGGTCAGCGGCTTTTTGATTTCTACCGTGACCAATCCGTTGAGTTAACATTCTGAGATCCGGTTAATATTCGCCCAAATTTTTTTTCTTTGCCTATTTAAAGCCATTATTGCCGGGCAAACTAATATAATTTCCAAGGCCAGATTGCTGGTACACCACACACCCAGTTCTTAGGCGGAAAGAGGAGCACTGAATAGGAGGATCATTAATCGATCCGGTGAATATTCATCACCTAGTTTAACTTTAACCATGGGAATGTATGTTAATGCTCCTCTTAAAAATTAATTCATGTTCGGACATGGATACTCTACCCGCCGGTTTGAATGGAATCCATCAATACTTATCGATTACCTTGTCTACAGTTCGCTGTACCTCTCCTTTGCAGCCGGCGCGATGGCATATATATCCAGTGTTCTCCATGAATTGCCCTTCAATCCCATTGTGTTCGTCCTTGGTATGCTGATCACCTACTCGGTCTATAATCTGAACAGGAAAACCGATGAGAGCGAGGACGCGATCAACCACTCGAAACGATATGAGTTCACCAAGAAATATGAAAGGCTGCTCTTCCCGACGGCTATCGGAGCTTATATCCTCGCGCTTGCTCTCTCGTGGCTCTACGGTCCCACCGTGGTCCTGATCTCGGCGATTCCCCTGATAAGCGGACTGGTCTACAGCACCCCGATCTTTCCCCGGGGATTCCGCTACCGGCGCTTAAAGGAGATCCCCGTGGCAAAGAGTCTCCTCGTTGCCGTCGCCTGGGCGCTTCCTCCCGCCCTCCTCCCGATCTATATAGCCGGGGCGCTCCCAAGTGTGATCACCCTGGCCGTGATCCTCTTCTTCTCCTCGCTGGTCTTCATCAATACCGTGCTCTTCGACATGCGGGATGTTGAGGGTGACCGGCTCACCGGGGTCAGGACCATCCCGGTCTGCATCGGGATTGGAAATACGACCCGGCTCCTGAACCTGGTGAACGTCATCTTCGGAGCGGCCGTGGTCTTCCTGCTCTGGAATACGATTCCGCTGTCCGACCTCCTGCTTATCGTCATCGGGATCCTCTATGCTCACTGGTATATCCGCCACTACCCGCAGATCAGCCGGAGCAACCTTCTCTGCGACCTGATCGCAGACGGCCAGTTCATCGCGCTGGGCCTGGTCCTGGTTGTTATCATGGCGGTTTCAGCGGTGTTCACCTTCCCGGCATTCCCGTGGGTATAGACGATTGAGATCCGTGGGCCCAGGTGTCACGGGAAATACCTATAATTTCTCCCCGGTCTAATCCATGTCCATGAAGCCGGGGACTCAGTTCACGATTGTGGCCATACTTGTTCTTTCTCTCTGCGGGATAGCACTGGCCGACGATTGCGGGTGTGGAGGGTTCGGTGATGACGGCCCGGGTCCGAGCGGAGGATGGGATACCCACGACGACTGGGACAGTTCGGCAGGCAGCAGGCAGGACGATTCACCGGCAGACAGTGGAAGCGGGGACAGCACGCCTGACGACAGCAGCGACAGCAGTTCCGGAACCGATACCGGGAGCACCGACGATACCGGGAGCAGTTCCTCATCGGGATCGGAGAGTTCCTCATCAGAATCGGAGAGTTCCTCATCAAACGAAGGAGGTTCGGTTGAGGAAGCTGTCACCTGGCGGATGAAGGGAGATGATCTCTACGAAAAAGGGCTCTACAATGAATCCCTCGATGCGTATGACAGGGCAATCAGGCTCGATCCGTATACCCTGAAATCATGGACCGGGAAGGGACGGGCCCTCGTGGCGCTGGGGCAGCCTGCAGATGCGGTTGGTGCGTACGAGCGGGCGATCCAGCTTGATCCCGGAAATACAGCAGTCTATGTCGGACTCGGCGACGCCCACGCCGCAGCGGGGCAGTACGAGGAGGCAGTGGAGAATTTCCTCAAGGCACTGGCCATGAATCCGAAGATCTCCGGAGTCCAGGAAAAGATATCAGCAGCAGAAGCAGCAATGGCTGCTACACTCCCGACCGCTGAACCGACGCCCGAGGTTACCAGTCCTGCGTCAGGGGAGGCCGCCACGGCAACGATCACCACTCCAATGGAGACCGTGTCAGAGACCACGGCCATTCCTGGAACTCCACAGGCAGGGATTTCCGGTTTCCCGACGGTCGTTTTCGCGCTCCTGCTCTCCCTGGGATTCCTGACCGTGCGGAAGACCTGAATTACCATATATTCTGAGGGAGGAATGAACAACCTCCTCATCACCGGTGTCCCCGGTGTGGGCAAGACCACCTTCATGATCCGGCTCTCTGAAGTTCTCGGAGAACCCCGGCCGGTCGGGTTCATCACCCGCGAGATAAGGGAAGCAGGGTCCCGGCTTGGCTTTGAGATCGTCGGTTGTGACGGGAGCAGACGTCTCCTGTCGCATGTTGAAATCAGGAGCCGGTACCATGTGGGGAAATATGGTGTGGATGTCGCGGGATTCGAGGAGTACCTGGCATCCCTCGATCTTGAAAGAGCAGGAACAAGCCCGGTTATCATTGATGAGATCGGGAAGATGGAATGTTACTCTCCCCTCTTCAGGGATCTTATGCTCAGACTTCTCGGGTGTGATCGGCTCTTCATTGCTACCATAGCAAAGAAAGGCACACCATTCATTGAATCGGTAAAAAAGCGGCAGGATGTTATCCTGTTTGAGATTACCCGTGAGAACCGGGATATAATGCTGAAATCGGTTCTCACCATGATTCATTCTGTTCTGGACTGACTATTCCTCACGTCGCCTTCGGTGTCAGGATGGCGGTCGTCGGGGTTGTCGTGGGAAGCGGCGGGGTGACGATCGTGGTCGCGATCGTGGTAACGGGTGACGGCTGGGGAAGAGCGGGGCTCGGCGTCACCGTGGGAGTGCCGGGAGTGGGCACGGCACCGGGCGGTGAGACCGTGCCGGTTACCGGCGGCGGTGAGGGAACCGGGATACTTACTGCCGGCGGCGGGGAGACCGGTGCGGCTGCTGTCACGGGAGCGGCCGTGGTTGTTCCCGGTGCAGCCGGAAGGGTTGAGGGCGTGGCAGCCGGTGCGGCCGTTGCCGGGGTGAATATCCCGGATCCTGCCCCTGCTGTGGGCAGAACTGTCGTTCCCGGTGCGGTAGGTGATGCCGGTGCCGGATATCCCGTTCCCGGAATTCCTGCCGAAACGTTTCCGGTTTCTTCAGGTGACTGCGGCGGTGAGGGAACCGGGGAGGTCGTTTCATTCCCGGAAATCCCGGGAGAGGTGATCTGGGGGCCGGAGCATCCGGCGGCAAGGAGCAGCAGCACCGCGAGGCCGGCCAGGAGCATGATTCTCATCAGGAGCATCCTTGTCCCTCATTGCACATAATTTTCATCCCGTCGCCATGGAGATATCCGGGCCGCGCCGGACGGCATGAACCGCACGCTTATGATTTCCGGGATGCCATTGAAGTACACGAATGACCCGGCGGAAAGCCGGCGTTCCCTGACCATGCCCGATTCCGTCATCCTTGTTGTTCACGGCCCCGAGGTCTTCGATGCCGGGGACGTTGCCGTCCTTATCGATCGGCTTGCTCCCGCCCGCATCATCGTGGCCGGCGTGATGGCCCGGACCGCTGCCGAGGAGTCCGGGATCCCCTGCGAGCAGGCCGGTCTTCCCCCGAGCATGGTGATCCGGGATCTGCCCCCTGCAACAGTCCTCGCCAACCATGGAAAGACTCCGGAGTCGGGAAGGATCTTCGGTGAGATTGTGGCCTCCCGCCTTGCCCCCCGCGGCCTCATCCAGCTCGAAGCCTCGAGCCGGATTCTCTATCTCTGGAACCGGGAACCGGATGGCCTGGCACGGGAGATCGCGGAAAAAACCGGATACACGATCGAGACTGTCAGGGTCCCGGCGTCGCGGAGCGCCGCACAGCGGACCATCCGGGGCTGTCTTCCGGGTGAGGCGGTGTACGTGAACGGGATCGTGATCGGGCAGGCCACCGGTCCGGAGGTGGTGATCCGGGAAGAGGGAGGGGCCATCATTCCGGTCTCCGGGATGAAGACCAAGGACCACGGGCTTGAGAAGCTCGCCGGACAGCCGCTCTCCGACATCTCCCGGGTATGGTGCAAGAGCGGGTCCGTTCGTGGTGTATCTCCCCGGGCGGGCGTTCCCCGGACCGGGCGGGGCAGGGTACTGTTCATCGACCACTGCGGCCACCGCCTCTATGATGATATCACTCCAAAAACCCGCGGGATTGTCAGCGTGGGGGACGATACCACCGCCGTATGCGGCCATATCGCCGCCCACCTCGGTATCCCGGTCCTGGGCATCATCGACGGCGATGCGGACGGGATCGTGCCTGCTTCATTCGCACCGGGATCGGTCATCGCCCGTGCCGTCCGGGAGCGGGACGATGACATCGGGAGGGAAATCGAAGCGATGATACCGGAAGAGACGGCTGCCTGGGAGGATGTGGTGGAGCGGATCATCCGCTATCTCGGGGACCGGGTGGAGATCGTCCGGCCCGGAGGGTGAAGGCCGCCATGCTCTGTGCGGTCTGCAAGGGAAAAAGGCTCTGCGGGCTGGACCGGTGCCCGATCGTCGCCCGGTTCTCGGCCGGAGTGAATGCAGGCCCGGTGAGCGAATATTCGGGGAAAGCCCCGTCGGTTTTCGTCGGAAGTTCGGGCTATCCCGCGGTCAGGGGCGGCCCGCTCCTTACCGCCGATCCGGACAATCCGCCGGCCTGGATCGACCAGCAGCTCGGTATCGGCGATATAGTCGCCCTCCGTGCCCGGACCATCAGGGGACTCTCCCCGCTCTCGGTCCACCTTGACCCGGTGCGCGAGATTGCCCTCTCATCGCGCCCCGTCGATGTCGAGGTCGGTTTCGAGCGCCCGGTCCGGTTCAACCTCGATTTTGACGGTATCATGGCACCGGTGGGGATGTCCGGCCCCCTCTCCCGGATCGAGGTCACCGGCAACCCGGTGGTCGAGCGGGTGGTGGACCGGGTCGTCTCCGATACCGATCTGCCGGCAGGCGAGGCCTGCACCGTGCTCCACTCGTCCGGCATTGAGGTATACCGTATCATCCCGCTGATGACCGCCGGGCTGCTCGGCAGGAAACGGACCGTGGTCCCGACCCGCTGGGCCATCACCGCCGTCGACGATACCCTCTCGACTGCGCAGAAACATGAGATTGCCGGCAACCCTCCGATCGGTGGTATCCGCATCTACTCCTCCGAGCTCTTTGCCAACCGGATCGCGGTGATCCTCATCCCCGGTGACTGGAGGTTCGAGATGATCGAACGGTGGGGCGAGGGGAGTCTCTGGTCGGGGGGAGCGGAGACCATCGTCAGCGACGGGGAGGGACTCCGGAAGTCCGGGTATTCGCCGATCACCGGCGCCTACTACTCGGCACGGCTGGCCGTCACCGGGTTCCTGGAAAAGACCGGACGCTCGGCCCGGGCCATCGTGATCCGGAACGTGGGAAGCGGTTACTGGGCCCCGCTCGGGACATGGGTGGTCAGGGAGGCGGCACGTGCGGCAATGGCAGGAGAGCCGCGGGAGGCGGCCACGCTCGATGAAGCCGTGGAAGTCGCCGCCACGTTCACCAGGTTTCCGCACTGGGCCCGCCACAGCACCCTGCTCCGGATGATCAGGACCCAGCGGACGCTGGCCGAATTTCTTTCCTGAATCAGGCTCCGTGGTTTCCGCCCTGGCGCCGGTACCGCTCCCTGATGCCATCCAGAGTCTCGATCTCGTCGATGGACTTGTCATCCCGCAGCCTGATGAACCGGGGAAACCGGAGGGCAAAACCGCTCTCGTAGTTCGGGCTCTTCTGGATCTCGGAGTAGCCGACCTCGATCACCATCCCGGGCTCGAAGCGCACCTCCTTGCCCTGCTGGCTGAT
>JAAEET010000037.1 GCA_013415565.1 Methanomicrobiales archaeon | reverse complement strand
CTGGTCTGATGCACTCTCATGCAGGCGGGGCGGTGACGAGACGTGGACGAGAAAGAACGTACCGAGCTCTACCAGGAATCCCTCAGGCTCCATGAACAGCACCGGGGAAAGATCGAGATCAGGGCGAAGATCCCTGTCGAGACCCGGAAGGATCTCTCCCTGGCCTACACGCCGGGAGTCGCCGAGGTCTGCCGGGCCATCCAGAAGGACCGGAACATGGCCTGGCGCTACACCCTGAAGTCGAACACCGTGGCCATCGTGAGCGACGGCTCGGCGGTGCTCGGCCTCGGGAATATCGGGGGTTATGCGGCCATCCCGGTGATGGAGGGAAAGGCCCTTCTCTTCAAGAAGTTTGCCGGGATTGACGCCTTCCCCATCTGCTTTGAGAGCTACCACACCGATTTTGTCGACGAGGTGCGAAACATCGCCCCGGTCTTCGGCGGGATCAATCTCGAGGACATCGCCGCCCCCAAGTGTTTCGAGGTGGAAGAGGCCCTCCAGGACATCGGGATCCCGGTGATGCACGACGACCAGCACGGGACGGCCATCACCGTGCTCGCCGCGCTCCTGAATGCCTGCCGGGTCTCGGGCAAGGAGTTTGCGGACCTCCGGATCGTGGTGTCGGGTGCCGGGGCGGCAGGCTACGCGATCACCCGGCTGCTGAAGTGTATTGGTTACAACCCGGACGTCTGCACCATGGTCCGGGACATCGTCGTCTGCGACACCCAGGGGATCATCCACCGGAACCGGAAGGGCCTCTATGCCAATAAGTACAAGTTCATCCTCGCCGACGAGACGAACCGGACCGGCCGGACCGGAAGCCTGGCCGACGCCCTGGAAGGGGCCGATGTCTTCATCGGGGTATCGGCCCCGGGGATCGTGACCGGGGATATGATCCGGCGCATGAACGATCATCCCATCGTCTTTGCCATGGCAAACCCGGTTCCCGAGGTGATGCCGGATGTCGCCCGGGACGCCGGAGCTTACATCGTCGGGACCGGGCGAAGCGACTTCCCAAACCAGATCAACAATGCCCTGGCCTTCCCGGGGGTCTTCCGGGGGGCGCTCGATGCCTGCGCCGAGCGGATCACCGACGAGATGAAAGTCGCCGCGGCACATGCTCTCGCGGCGTACGTGAAGAAGCCGAACCGGGAGCACATCATGCCCGCCGTGCTTGACCGCCACGTGGTGCAGGCGGTCGCGGAAGCGGTGCGGGAGGCGGCCGTCGCTTCAGGTGTTGCCCGCGATATCGGGTAAAACCGGCAGGTTTCATACCTCCGGGAGACCAATCTTTTTTTATGCCAGTTGTGACCATCACCATGGCCAGAGGACGGAGCTACGAGCAGAAGAAGCAGCTCTCCGAAGAGATCGCCCGGTCAGTTACCAGCGTGCTCGGCGTGCCGGTAGAGCGCCTGACTATCCTCATCCACGAGCTTGACAAGGAGAACATCGCCCTGTCCGGAAAGCTCCTGTCCGAAGGGTAGGAAATACACCTTTATTCCCTTTTCCGCCCGGGTAATTCACACCGGCGGGGGGTCTTCCCGGTTTCTCCTAGTAGATCATCAGGGCATACCCCTTCAGCTGGCAGGCAGGGAGCACCGTGAGCGTGGACAGGGCGAGCGTGACGTCCCGGTGGAGATCGTGCTTCTGGAACCCGCTGTTGAAGAACGACTGGCCGCAGACACAGATCCGCACCCCGTGTTCCGTCAGATCCCGGATGAGATCGGCGTTCGGGCTTCCCTCGCCGAATATCCTCCAGTATGCCCGCTCGGAAAGTGCCGCAGGCGTTGCTTGACCGTGAACAATACCCGCCAGGTGACGGTGGTCATCAGTGACCCCGCCCGATTCCAGGAAGTTGACCGTGCTGGCCATATGCAGCAATCCCGGCGAGGGCTCCTGCTGTTTTCCAGGCGGCCGGGATATGCTGAAAATAATCCGGTAGTCCAGGTCCTTCTCCGGCTGGCCGGCAGCTTCCGGCAGCTCGTGGATGGAACCGTATCGTCTGATCATACGCTTCCCGGATGAAGCCATCGATCAGGATGCCGTATAAATCTTTCCCGGACCGGGGATCCGGAAAAGCACCATCGGCAGAAACCGGTCCTGTTGTAACGATCATGCATCGTGACCAATGAGATTCCGGGTAACCGGGTCAAGGTGACTTACTCTGCTGCCGTTCTTCCTGCCGTATCCAGCTCCCGGAGATACCGTTCCCTCCTTGCCACGTACGGCCCGGCATCCTTCCCGAAGGGAACATACTCGGATACCTGCCACCCCCCTGCCGCCATCTCCTGCTTGGTCCGGTCGGACAGGCCCATCAGGAACCCGAAGGTGATGCGGTCACGATGGTCGGCCATCAGGGACCGTATCTCCGGCAGGATGACCGGGTCGTGGGTACCGACATGGAAGCTTACCCCGAACCGTGCCGCCTCCCGCACCAGGTCGAGGAGCCGGGTCCGGATTTCCTGAAGATCCTCCATGTCCCCCAGGTAGGCACCCTTGACGAAGCGGGGAATCACCCCGAGGGCGAGGAGCACCCGGAGATCGCCCGGCGTCCGGTACAGGTAGGCCTGGAGGGCCAGGGTGACCGGGAGGCCTTTTCGTGCGCAGAGGGATGCGGCCTCGATGGCGGTTCCCACCAGGTCCCGCCCTTCCATGTCGATCTCAAACCCGACGCCGTGTTCGCGGGCTTCCTTGCAGAGTTCATACGAACGCCCGATCGCAAGATCCGCGTCAAAGAGGGCGCCGAGCGAGGAGAGCTTGACGGAAATGGCGGCATCGACACCATCGCCGGAGATACCTTCGATGGTCTCCCGGTATGCGGCGGTGACGGCATCGACTTCGGTCCGGGATTGGGTGTACTCATCGAGAACGTGGAGCGTGCATGCGATCTGCTGCCGGTTCCGTTCCCTGCACCAGGCACGCGCAGCCGTGAGATCCGGCAGGGTCCACCGGTTCTCCCGTTCAATGATCGCGGTCATGAGGGCTCACTCCCGGGAATAGAGGGTCCACACCGCATACAGCATCGAAATGGTCGCCGCGAGGAAGATGAGGGCAAGCGCGTCGTCCGGAATCGCTACGCCGGAGAAGGCCGAAAAGTCATACACCACGTAAATCGCGAAGGTGAGGGCGATGAACCACCCATAGATCTGCTTTTTTATGACGGCGATAGCGATACAGAGGGCGCAGATCACGACCTCGATCAGGATAGAGACGGGCTGCAGGTAGAGGGAAAGGGCCATGAAAATTAGTACTCTGCCGGGGGAGAAAGTCTCTTCGGGCGGGTTTGCGATCTCTTCACCCCGTCACGCCTGCAGGAACCAGGTGGAAAAAAGATCATCGGATCCTGTTGCCAGGGGATAGGGTGTCCGTGTCCGGTATGACCGGCAGGACGGGATCTCGTTACGTCCGGCCCGGTCGGTCCCGGTCAGCCCCTGAGAAGTCCTTCCGCTCGAAGTCGTCGTACCAGTTCTGGAGCAACGACGAGATCTTCTCCTCGAGCTCGGGCGGCACTTCACGTTCCCCTTCCTTCAGCGGGCATTGCTCCCAGAGCCTGAGCAGTACCGAGATCTGATCGTCCTTCCGGCGGATCTCCTGCTCCAGTTCATCCACCCGCCTGCGGAGGATTTCACTCTCGAACGCCGGCTCCTGCCCCGGGGTTCCGGTCCCCTGCAGGGTATCGATATACATCCGGAGTGCAGAATTGACCAGGTCGTCGGGAAGTTCACGTCCCCGCTCCCGGGTGTACTTCAGGATCGGTTCTTCAAGATCCGGGTCGAGGACGACGCAGAACGGCTTCTCTGCCATACCGGTTCATATGGCGGGAGAGTTCATCAGGCTTTTCTCTGATACGGCCGGGACAGAACGCTTTTATGGATCAAGGCGAATCCCTCCCCCATGGCAGAGACTGCTGGCAGCCCGAGGTACGTCCATGAACTCAGACGGGTCAGGGGGATTCGTGAGGAGGAACGGAACCGGCTCGAAGCGGTGGAGGAGAAGTTTGCCTTCCGGAGCAACGAGTACTACCTCTCCCTCATCGACTGGGAGGATCCCGATGATCCCATCCGGCGGATCGTCATCCCGGATCCCGAAGAACTGGAACGGTGGGGGAAGCTGGATGCCTCCGAGGAGGTCGACTATACCATCGCGCCCGGTCTCCAGCACAAGTACGACCAGACCGCGCTCCTTCTCCTCTCCGATCAGTGCGGAGGGTTCTGCCGGTTCTGTTTCAGGAAACGCCTCTTCATGGAGCATGGCCGCGAGGTGGTGCGGGACATCTCCGCCGATATCGCCTATATCCGGGATCACCCCGAGATCACCAATGTCCTGCTCACCGGCGGCGACCCCTTTTTCCTCTCCACCAGGAAACTGGCTGCGGTGATAGGGACCATCCGTGAGATCGACCATGTACGGATCATCAGGATCGGGAGCAAGATCCCGGCGTACAATCCCTACCGGATCATCAACGATCCCGCCCTCCTGGAGATGATCCGTACCCACAGTACGGCCGAACGGCGGATCTATGTCATGGCCCAGTTCAACCATCCCCGCGAGATCACGCCGGTCGCCCGGAAAGGCCTGGACCTTCTCCGGGATGCCGGGGCGATCCTGGCGAACCAGACCCCGATACTCCGCGGGATCAACGATGATCCTGCCGTGCTTGCGGAACTGCTGCGGGAGCTCTCGTTCATCGGGGTTGCACCCTACTACCTCTTCCAGTGCCGTCCCACGCTCGGCAACCACCATTTCGCCGTTCCGGTGGAGGAAGCCTACCTGATCATCGAAGAGGCCAAGAAGAACTGCTCCGGACTTGCCAAGCGGCCGAACTTCGTGATGTCCCATAAAACCGGTAAGATTGCCATCGTGGGGCTCGATGAGGAGCACGTGTACTTCCGCTACCACCAGGCCGCCGAGTACGACGACATCGGCAAGTTCATGGCCTTCAAGCGGAATCCCGTGGCCCTGTGGTTCGATGATTACCGCGATCCGGTGCGGGAGATGCGGGTCTGACCGGGATCCCCGGGCGGTATGCCAGTGCAACCGCTCCCGGTGTTCCCGCAGCCGATCCCCGGTGAGGAATCGCCGCATACCATGTTTGTGCCGGCTGATGGCAGGGCGTCCTGTTCTCCGCCTCCCTCTCCATGGCACGAGCCCCGGTCCATCGCTCCGGCCCGGCAATGAATTCCCCGCTGTTTCGGGTCGTATACCGCTGGCAGGCGCCCAAATCTTTTTAAACGTGGAATGAACCATGGATCCGTATAGGGGGGGTACAGCGGTTATGGCTGCTAAAAAAAGAGAGGAAAAAAAGACCTTTGAATTCCAGCTGGTCCTCTATCTGCTCGGTGCATTTATCCTGTTCACCTTTATGATCCTGGTGATTCCCCTGGTCTACCTGGCCCTGCCGGGTGCTGCGGAGACAGGCTCTATCGAGTACCAGAAGACGCTGATGGACTACCAGAAAGAGATTTTCACCGTGACGGTCGCTGCGTTCAGCGCATGGATCGGAGCCGGGGCCGCCTATTTCTTCGGCCGGGAGAACCTGCGGGTCGCAACCGACAAGATCCTGGAGATGCGGGGGTTGCCGCCCATGGAAAAGCTCAAAAGGACCCCGATCCTGGATATGCGGCCACCGTCAGTTGACTGGACCGTTTTGCGGAATACCCCGCTGAAGGAGGTTTTTGAACGGCTGAAGGATGATCCGATGCGGTGGTTCATCATTGTCGTCATGGAGGATGGGAGGCTCGAGTACGTGATTGACGAAGAGGGCCTGTACCGGTTCATAACCGACAACCCCGAAATGACGCCGGAATCCATCCTCGCGGAAAAGACGGTCAATGACCTGATTACGCACTATGAGCAGCGGCCGCCGACCGACCAGCTCTACCGGAAGGTGCTCAAAATGTCGGTCCGGGTCGAAGATACGGCCAACGTCGGGTATGTCGAGGAGCGGATGACGAACGGAAACGTCCATCTCGCGATCGTGATCGACCAGGACAAGAAGCCGCTCTACTATATCACCGCGGGAGACATCAAGCGGTGCCTGCTCAGCCTGGAGCAGGAACCGCAGTAATCCTGCGTTCCGGGCCGGAAAAAAGGAGAATATCCCCCGGAGGGGATCAGTCATCAGAAGAGGGAACGACCTCGATGCTGAATGATTTGGAATGGAGCCATTCGATGGCCCCCGATTCCAGTTCCTTTCCGGTCCTGATTTCGAGGTCGTGCATCCCGACCGTCCTGTTCACGGCAGGATAGGAGAACCAGTGAGGGATCTCCTTGCCGGTCTTGTCGATATCCATATGGCACAGGTCCGCCTCTTCCTGGTCGATGAACACCCCGAGGTAGACCTTTCCTTTCCGTGTTGCCCGGATCCCGTAGAAGACTTTTCTGGCACCTCGTTCCGGGATCGGCTGGACCCGCTGGGGATTGCTTGCTGACCCCTGCCAGATCCTCGTAATTTCCGCCTCGCCAAACCTGGTCATGAAATCCACGCTCACAGCGTTGAAGCAGTATTCGGGAGCGGGAATATAAAGTGATGGGTCGCTTCACACCGTACGGGCTGGTGATCCCGAAAATAAACCGGTGCATGGTGGCCGGTTGAATCCGGCCCCTCTTTCGATCCCGGACGGCACGAATGTTCCGGCTGCCCCGTGGATTCAGTCAAGACCCTCCTTCTTTCTCGCCTCTTTCTTTCTCAGATGGCGTTTGTAGGCCTCGTGACTGACAAAGAGGAGAATCGGGAACGGCACCAGGAGCAGGAGGAAGACCGGGGGGACGGCTGCCGTGTTGAAGACCAGCTGGATGGGGGGCAGGGTGAGCAGGGCAATGATCCAGATGAATTCAAGGACATAAGCGGCAATCAGGAGCCGGTTGGTGAAGAATCCCTTCCTGAGGGAGGAGAACTCCCAGGACCGGAGGGTATAGACATTGGCGAGCTGGCAGGAGATCGCACCGAGCAGGGTCATGGTCATGGCCTGCAGGTGCAGCTCCGACCCGGTGATGGAGAGGTCGCCGTACTGCCAGCCGGAGAGGAAGAGGAATCCCAGGAACGCGGTCATCGCCGCCGTTCCTTCGATGATGCCGAGGAAGAAGTAGCCCCGCTTGAAGACTTCCCGGTCGAGGATCCGCTCGTCACGGCCGACCGGGGGCCGGTTCATCACGTCCTTCTCCGGCCGCTCGCTGCCGAGCGCAAGACCGGGTACCATGTCGGATCCGAGATCGATCGAAAGGATCTGGATGACGGTAAGCGGGAGGGGGATGCGGAGGAAGAACTGGAGGATGTAGGGCACGATCTCCGGGATGTTCGACGAGAGGATGTAGGTCACGAACTTCTTGATATTGAAGTAGACCGCCCGCCCCTCTTCAATGGCGGCAACGATCGAGGCGAAGTTGTCGTCGATCAGGATCATGTCCGCGGCCTCCTTTGCCACCTCCGTGCCCCGGATCCCCATGGCTATGCCGATATCAGCCTTCTTCAGGGCCGGGGCATCATTGACACCGTCGCCGGTCATGGCAACCACCTCGCCAGCGTCCTGGAGGAGACCGGCAATTCTCATCTTCTGCCGGGACTGGACCCGGGCAAACAGGATGTTGCTGTCGGCCAGTACACGGGAGAGCTCGGGATCCGGCATCGATGCCACCTCGTCTCCGGTAAAACAGGAGTCGACCGGGAGGCCGATCTGTGCTGCGATCGCTTTGGCAGTGAGGGGATTGTCCCCGGTACAGATGATCACACGAATCCCGGCTTTCCGGCACTGGAGGATGGCATCGTACACTTCGGCCCGGGGGAGATCCATCAGGGCGGCAAGCCCGAGGAAGATGAGGTCATGCTCGTCCTCACCTTTCCTGTACGCGACGGCAAGGACCCGGTAGGCCTTCCTCTCGAACTCCTCGGCCCTGCCGAAGAACCGTTCCCGGTCTTCCGTGACGAGCGGCCGTACCTGCCCGGATTCGTCGAGGTAGCCTGAACAGAGGGGCAGGATGACTTCCGGGGCACCTTTCGAGAAGAGGTATGCGGTATCACCCTTCCGGTATACCGTGGACATCATCTGCCGGTCGCTCGAGAACGGGAACTCGGCCGCCAGGGTATATCCTTCGGGGACCACCTTCAGTTTCAGGGCGGCGGCAACGAGCGCAAGCTCGGTAGGATCGCCGTAGCAGGATCCCTCATGGATCGTCGCCCGGCAGTTCAGGCTCCCTGCCGCCAGGAAAAAGTCCAGCCGCTGCGATGAACCATCGTTCCCGTTCCCGATGGCTGCCTCGCCCGGACCGCCGTACCCCTCCCCGGAGATGGTGATCAGTTCACCGCTTGAGAGAAAAATCTCTTTCAGCGTCATCTCGTTCCGGGTGATGGTGCCGGTCTTGTCGGTCAGGATGACGGTTGCACTCCCCAGGGTCTGGACCGAATCCAGGTTCTTGATCAGGGCGTTCCTGCCGGCCATGTTCTGGCTGGCCAGGGAGAGCGAGAGGGTGATGGTCGGAAGCATTCCTTCGGGGACATTGGCCACGATGAGCGAGAGCGCAAAGATGGCGGCGATAAGAAGGCCCTTGCCGAACACGTACCCGAGGACAAAGAAGACCCCGCCGACGATGAGTGCGGCAATGGTCAGGAGCCGGGTGATCCTGATAATCTCGTGCTGCATCGGGGTGAGACGCTTCCTGGTTTCGGTTGCCAGGGCGGCAATTTTCCCAAACTCGGTCTCCTTCCCGATCGTGGTGACCACCGCCACCCCGTTTCCCTGGGCAACGGTCGTTCCGGCAAAGACGAGGTTTGGGCAGGCGAGCGGATCGATCTCTCCGACCGGCCCTGCCTGCCGGCGGGCGGGGACGGATTCCCCGGTCAGGGTGGCAGTGTTGATGTACAGGGAGTTGTCTCCGACGAGAACGGCATCGGCGGCAATCCGGTCTCCTTCTTCGAGGAGCAGGATATCACCGGGCACGATCTCCCTGGCAGGGATCTTTTCGGGCTCCCCGCTGCGCCGGACCCGTACCAGGGAAGGGACGAGTTTCCGAAGCGCCTCGACGGTCCGGTCCGCCTTGTATTCCTGCCAGAAGGCGAAGGAGGCATTGATGACGACCGCACCGAGAATCGCGTACCCGAGCAGGTGGAATCCCTCACCGGGAGCATAGAAATTGGCGATGAACGAGAGGGCGGCGGCTACCTCGAGGAGCACGGCAAAGAACCGGATATACTGGGCCAGGTACAGCCGGAGGTAGTTCTTCCTCCTCCGCGTCTCGATCTCGTTGAACCCGAAGCGGGCAAGGCGCTCCCGGACTTCGCCCGGATCGAGCCCGTTCTCACCGGTCTGCAATGCTGAGAAGATTTCGTCCCGGGAGAGCGCTGATACCGGCATGGTTCCTCCTAGATGAGTGCACTCTCCAGGTCAGAATCGCGGCAGAACAGGCAGGAGGTCCGTGTTGTCGCGATGGTCTTCCGTACCCGGTCAAAATCAGGGTCCGGCGGGAGGCTGAAGATCTCCAGATCTGCCGGGGGGGCATCGGCAAGGGCACCGGAGAACGGCAGCTCCCTGACCACGATCTCCCGTACCGGGATCCGGGTCTGTTCCACCAGGTCCGCAAGATTCTCCCGGACTTCTGAAGCCCGGACCGGGTCTCTGACCGGTGCCAGGATCCTGATTTCAGCCTCCCAGTTGATGGCAAGCTTGTAGGCGGTGAGGATGGCGAGGTCGCAGTTCGGGAGGTTCAGACCGCCCGGCCGTTCCAGGCACTGGCCGGCAATCCAGAGATTGATCCGCCGCCGCCGCCCGAGCCCGGCCGCCGGGTGGGGGGCATAGAGCAGGACTCCCATCTGGTTCTCACCGGCCCTGTCGGCAATCGTTCCGAGATCGCCATCCCACCGCCGGTCACCCGGCAGTCTCAGAAAGATGATGTTCGGAGCGAAGAACGAGTCCTTCAGGGCCTGGATGCTGGAAATAACCCCATCAGCAAACGTTCCGGTGTCCATCACCGTCCACTTGGTATAGATGCCGTCCTCCTCGAACTCCCGGGAGAGGGAGGGAAGGCCTCTCTCCAGGCGGGGCCGCTCCCTGCCGATGCTGATCCCGAGGATCCGGACCGAACCGCTGGGATAGGTGATATCCCGCACGAACTCCGACATCCCCCTGAGTTCCGCCGGTGCCAGGATGGGAATGAGGAGGTGGGGGCGCCAGGCCTTCTCCTGTGCCCGGGGGAAGGCCATGGACTTCTTTGCCGCCCATTCGGCCAGTGCCACAAACAGGCTGCTCCGGACATCGCCGTACGGTGTTCCGCCCGTCAGGTGGCGATACATCAGGACGTAGTAGAGAACCGCGATGGAGAAGAGGGCCACCAGGCTGAAGACCGGGTTGATGATGAACATGGCGAAGATGCAGCCCACGGTCCCGATAAGGGGCACCGCCCGGGGGATCCGGAAGAGCGGCCGGAAGCTGACCAGCTGGAGGTTCTGCTCGATCAGGATGACGATGTTGATCATGCCGTAGGTGATCAGGAAGAACATGGTGATCAGCGGGGCGATGATGTTGAGGTCCCGGAGCATGAGGGAGGCGAGGACCACGCCCCCGGTCACCAGGAGGGCGTGGCGGGGGATGCCTGAGGTGCTCCGGGCCGCAAACCAGGAGCTGCGGGGCGTGATCGCATGCTTGCCCATGGCATGCAGGATCCGGGACGCACCGACCAGGGAGTTGAGGGCCGAGGAGAACGTGGCAGCGAGCAGGCCCGCGAGAACCGCAGAGGTCCAGCGTGATCCTGAGATCAGGAACGTGTAGTCCCCCACCAGCTCCTCCGGGGAAGCGGAGGCGGCCAGCCACCAGGCAAGGGCAAGGTAGATTGCCCCGCTTACCGCGATGGCGAGCAGGGTTCCCCGGGGAATGGCACTCCGGGGGTCCTTCAGCTCGCCGGACATGTTTGCCCCGGCCATGATCCCGGTTGCGGCAGGGAAGAAGACGGCAAAGACCACCCAGAAGGAGATATCCGGAGGTGCGGCGACGAAGTCATACGGGGGCGGCGCCGGCGGGAATGCCGCAAAGACGGATATGAGCGATCCGACGATAATCACCAGGATGACGTACTGGATCCTGAAGGCCACGTCGGTAGACAGAAAGACGATGACGAACAGGAGGGCAAACACCGCGAGGTCGATGGCAAGCGAAGGGAGATCCGGGTAGAGGAACTGCAGCCCGGCCCGGAACCCGAAGATGTAGAGCGCTACCGAGAGTGCGAGCGAAAGGTAGAGCGGGACGCCGATACTCCCCCCGATCTCGAGGCCCATGGACCGGGATATGATGGAGTAGGCACCGCCGGCCCCGATCCGGATGTTGCTGACGATCGAGGACATGGAGAGGGCGGTGGTGGTGGTGATGGCAAATGCGATCAGGATGATGGCCCACGCGCCGAGCAGTCCGACGTTGCCGACCACCCACCCGGTGCGCAGATACATGATCACGCCGAGAATGGTGAGCAGGGTGGGGACAAAGACGCCCTTGAACATCCCGAATTTCTGGATCTCCTCTCCGGGCTGGTCAGGGGCTTCCGGGTCCATGGGCTGTCTCATCCCGTATTCTGATTGACGCAGGATAAAAGAATTGTGAATGCCCGGGAGGTCGCGTCCGGTGGTTCCGTCCGGCCGGACGTGACAAAAAAAAGTGAGGGGGACTGCGCTTTCCCGGATCAGATCCTGAGCTTCTGCAGGAAGAAGACCCCGATGCAGATGGCGGCAATAGAGAGGGCCATGAACAGCATGTCCATGCTCTCGGAAAGCTTCATGGCCAGCACCCGCTGGAAGAAGCTCACGATCAACACCATGATGATGACCTTGATGATCTTGTTCTTGAGGTCGTCGAGGTTGGTGATCTCGAGGATGTTGTGGAAGATGCCGCCGGCACGGGCGATATCGATCTTCGAGATGAAGAGCTCGTAGATGCCGAAGGAGAAGATCAGGAGCACCATTCCGATCAGGTAGAAATCGATGGCCCCGATGATCCCGATCAGGATCTCGGTGTGATCGACTTCGATCGGTGAGAGCGACACCGAATGGGTGAGGGTGTTGACGATCTCGAGCGACCCCGAGACGAAGAGGACGATCGCGGAGAAGGTGCCGAAGGCAACCGCCAGGAGCACGATCAGGCGGGAATTCCAGAGCGCACCCTCGAAAGCGTGCTCGAGGAGGTGCTGCTCCTCGCGGGTCTTGAATGACGTGTCTTCCTTGGATGGATCCATTCCTCATACTTGGTCTCCGGGAGCCAAAATGGTTATGCGGGATCAGGGGGCCGGGGTCCGCCCCGTCGAAAAAAAGCCAATGCTCATTTCCGGCGGATCCGTGACGCCCCGTTCTCTCCACCACCCTGCCGCGTGAACGATCCACCGGAGCGGGGATGGCAACCCTTACATACCTGTCGCCTCATCCACTTCTGTATGCGGATGAACAGGATGCCATGCTCCGGGAGAACCGGGTCATGTATCGCGAATGAGGACGGGCCAGTCCCGGGACGGGGGAACGGTTCAGGGAGGGTCCTGCCGTGAACCTCCCCGCGGTTCTGAAAGGGCGGGATGGTCTATGGAACGCGGCAATTATCGGGGCTGCCGTCTGCGCACTCGGCATTAACCTCACCGGCCTCCTGGTGGGCATCACCATCGTGCTCCCCCACCTCCTCTACGTTCCGGTGGTTATTGCGGCATACCGCTACCCGAAGCAGGGTCTCCTGTTTGCCGGATGTATTGGCGTCATCTATGTCCTCATGGTCCTCGCTGTCGCAGGGATGGTATCCCTTACGGTGGCTGAAGCGGTCATCCGGGCCCTGGTGTTGATCGCCATCGGCGGCCTGATAGCCGCACTTACCCTCCGCCTGCGTAATCAGGAGAGTCTCTACCAGGGGCTCTTTGACAACTCCGAAGCGGGGAGCATTCTCATCCGGAACGAGGACGGGACCTGGCGGGTCGAAGAGACGAACTGGAATGCCGCTTCGCTGCTAAAGCAGGAGCCTGCCGATCTGAAGGACAAGCCGCTGACCGCCTTCTGGAGCAATGGAGAAGAAGAAATTCTCGATCTCTTTGCCCGGGAGGGGAAGGTGTATGCCCGTGAGGCCGAGCTTACCACCGCAGACGGCCAGGCGCAGAAGGTGCTCATGTCGATGGCAGGCCTTCCCGAGAACCGGGCCATCCTCACCTTTGTGGATATCACCCGGCGGGTCGCGGCCGAGCAGGCGTTGCAGAGTGCCCGTGGCAAGCTGCAGCTCCTCTCCCGGATCTCGGGCGATCACCTCAACCGCACGGTGCATGAGATGATCGAGACCCTCGACTCATCCGCGGCTCCGGAACAACCCGGCCTGCTCTCCAGGGTCCGGACCCTTGCCGGAAACCTGGCCCGGCAGCTCTCCCTGGCCGCGACCTACCAGGATCTCGGAACCCGCCCTCCCCAGTGGATCCCGGTGGAGCGGATCCTCGAGTCCCTGGGAACGCCGGCAGGAGGAGTCTTTCTCCGGTTCTGGGCAGAACGGCTCGAGGTCTATGCCGACCCGCTCTTCCGGGATGTACTCACCCATGTGGTGGAAAATGCGCTGCGGCACGGGAAGACCCTGGAAAACCTTGTCGTCACGTACCAGCACAAGGACGGAGGACTCGATATCGTCATCGAGGATGACGGCGTCGGGATTCCCGCGGCGATGAAGGATGCCATCTTCGAGTACGACTCCGGGGGGCACAGCGGGCTCGGACTGTTCATCTGCCGGGAGATCCTCGGGGTGACCGGAATGACCATGAGCGAGAACGGAAGCGAGGGGACCGGGGCACGGTTCGTGATCCATGTCCCTGAGGGGTACTACCGCATCGAGGGTACTGGGGATGCCCCTCCCTTCCCGGTACCGGCCGGAGGTGCCGGTCGCGGGGTCCGGTATGCCGGCGGGACCCTGGTCCGTGAACTGACCGCTGCCGAGTTCCCGGTCGCCGACGCGCTCTGGGTCGATTACCACAACACCACCGGCGACCCGGTCACCGACCGCATCTTTGCAGCATTTGCCGACAGCGAGGCCGTCTCCCTGGCCCGGTGCCGGCGGCATCCGGACGGTCTTGAAGTGGATGGGATATTCACCCCTGAGCGGCACCGTGGCCACGGGTATGCCAATGCAGCCGTCAGGGGGCTGATCGAGGCCTGCGGGCACGATCTGCTCTACATGCATTCCGTCCTGAATCTTACCGGGTTCTACGCCCACTACGGCTTTGTGCCGATCCCGGAAGAGGAGCTCCCCCCGACCATCCGGGAGCGGTTCGCCTGGGCCGGGGGCGAGATGGAGGGTGCCAATGTCGCCCCCATGATGCGGTATCCCGCTGAACAGCGAACCACTCCGGCCTGACCGGGATCCGGGCGGCCCGGAGGAACCCTCCTCTCGGTATTCCGCAGATGCCGGTCTTCCTTCCGATTTCCGGTCCTCTCCACCGGAACCGCACCAAGGGATTATATCCTGCAGGATCGATGGATCTGCAGAGCGCCTATGGCCGAACCCGTTCCATTCACCCGCGTGACCATCGAGAAGCCCGACGATGTGAACATGATCCTCGGGCAGTCCCATTTCATCAAGACCGTTGAAGACCTCTACGAAGCAGTGGCAGGGGCTGTTCCCGCGGCGAAATTCGGCCTCGCCTTCTGCGAGGCCTCGGCCGACCGGCTGGTGAGGGTCGATGGGACCGACGACAGCCTGAAGGATCTTGCCGCGAAGAACGCCGTTGCACTCGGTGCCGGCCATTCCTTTATCATCATGCTGCGCGACTGCTACCCGATCAACGTGCTGAACGCCGTTAAAGCGGTGCAGGAAGTCTGCACCATCTTCTGTGCCACCGCAAACCCGGTCGAGGTGGTCATCGCCGAATCGCCCCTGGGTCGCGGGATCATGGGGGTCATCGACGGTTTCTCCCCGGTCGGTGTTGAGGGGCCGGAGGACGTGAAGCACCGGATCGACCTGCTGCGCACATTCGGATACAAGCGGGGATGAATCCCTTCCGGGCGTAAAAAAAAGGTTATTGCTCTATCTGTACCTGCCGGCTCGCCGAATCCATGACCATACCGTCTTTCTCGATGGTGACATTGACGAAATAGGAACCGGCATCGAGGCCGGCACAGTGAGAGCAGGAGGGAAGCCGGAAATCCTCGGAGAACTGGTTGGTGCCGGGAGAGAGGTTTGCCGCGATCTCGCGGGTGAGCCGGAGGTTGCCGTACCGGTCCTCGATTCCCTCGATCTTCAGCAGGGTGTTGTTCAGGGTTCCGGATGCCGTGATATCGATCGAGATCTTCATAACTTCATTCGAGTGATACAGGTCCTTGTCGGTGGAAACCGACAGGATGTCTGCCCGGGCGATTCCGGAAGAAAGGCATCCGACGGCAGCGACCGCGACCACGACCAGGATCGCGGCGGCGATGATCAGGAGATCCCTTCGCATGGATCAATGTTCTCTCGGGAACCTTATGAGTCCATTGGTCAGGCGGGCCGGTAAACGGAACCAGGATCCCCGGAACGAGGAATATTGAAGCCCGGGGCTCCCGCTCCCTTCACCAGCCCGATGAGTTCCTGAACGTTCTTCCCGTTCCCGATGTCCCGACGGGTCAGCACGACCTCCCCTATGACCGATGCCCCCTTCTCCTCGAGCGCGTTCCTCATGATATCGAGGGTTTCCCCGGCCTGGCTCCCGCAGGTAGCGAAGGTCACCACCCGCTTCCCCGCACTCCCGGTCAGCGCGGCGAGCGCGGCATTGATGGCAGGGGTGGGTTTGAATGCCCAGACCGGAGTGCCGATCACCAGCAGATCACAGTCCGTGACATCGATGACCCCGGGATCGATCGGATCATGCTCTCCCCGACTGGCCCGCATTCCGCCGACGGGATAGACGGTCAGCTTGGTGTAGTGCTTCCGGGACTTCACCTCGATGAGATCGCCTCCGCAGGCGGCACTGATCTGTTCGGCAATGTCCCGGGTGACCCCCGAGTAGGAGTAATAGATGATGCAGATCTTCACCGTATCCTCACTCAGGTGCTGACGGAATCCGGCATACATCTTTCGCAGCCGGTTCCCGGATCACTCCCAGTATTTCACGGTCGTCGTATAGCTCCGGCCGCACTTCTCGTAGAACTGCTGGTGGTGCTCTTCGGCTTCCCAGAACCGCGAAGCGGGAAGTATTTCGGTGAGAATCTTCCTTCCCCCGCACCTGCCGGATGCCTGCAGCCGGTCACGCGAGGCTTCTGCCCGCTGCTCCTGCTCCCCGGATGTAAAGAAGATCACGGACCGCTCCGAGGATGATTCAGCAGGCGCCGTGGGATCGTGGATATCCCAGAAGAGGTCGAGCAGCTGATCGTACCTGACCACCGCGGAATCGAAGGCGATCCGGACCGCTTCGACATGGCTAGTGGTTCCCGAGCGGACCTGCTCATAGGTGGGATCCGGAGCGGTCCCTCCGGTGTATCCCACTTCGGTTGCGGCAACGCCCTCGATTCTCCGGAAGGCGGCCTCGACATCCCAGAAACAGCCTGCCGCGAATATGGCGATCTCGAGATCGGGAGGCCGGTTTTCCATGGTGGTGTATCGCGTCTCACATCTGATTGAAGTTCCGGTATGATCTCCGGCATCCCGGTCCTGCCGTACCCGTAAATACCATCGGCGCCCATATCGAACTATGACCGGCAGGATCCCGGCAGATGAACTTGAGGACCGGATGCGCCGTTTCATCGCCCGGATGGATACCGACAACCCCGGATGGGAGTGCGCCGCCATTCTCGGGAGGATCAATCTCTACTACTTCACCGGGACCATGCCGGACGGGATGCTGTTTATTCCCCGCGACGGCGACGCCGTGCTCTGGGTCCGCCGGAGCTACGAACGGGCGCTCGAGGAGTCGGCATTTCCCCGGATCGAACCGATGAAGAGCTACCGGGACGCCGCACGGGGATCGCGGGTTGGAACGGATACCGTCTACCTCGAAACGGAACTGGTCCCTCTCGCACTGTTCCGGCGGTTACAGAAATATTTCCCGTTGTCGCAGTCCAGGCCGCTCGACCTGCAGGTCGCACGGATCCGGGCCGTGAAAAGTGCCTATGAACTGCAGCGCATGGAACAGGCCGGGAGAATCCACGAACGGGTGCTCGAAGAGTGCGTCCCGTGTATCCTCACCGAGGGAATGACCGAGGCCGATTTCGGCAGCGCGGTGTATTCGGTCATGGTCCGGGAAGGGCACCAGGGGATCGTCCGGTTCGGCGGGATGGGAATCGAGATCGAGGTGGGGCAGATCGGGTTTGGCGAAAATTCGCTCTACCCGACCAGTTTCGACGGCCCGGGAGGATGCCGCGGCCTTGGTCCGGCAGCACCCGTTCTCGGGAGCCGGGAACGGAAGCTGGCGAAGGGCGACCTGGTATTCATCGACAATGCCTGCGGGGTCGAGGGCTACCAGACCGACAAGACCATGACCTGCATGTTCGGAAGGCCGGTGCCCGACGAAGCCATCGGGATACATCTCGAGTGTGTCGATCTCCAGCGGGAGATGGCCCTGCTCCTGAAACCGGGAACGATGCCTTCGGAGATCTATTCCACCATCATGGACGCGCTCAGTCCGCGACTGCAGGAGAATTTCATGGGGTACGGCACCCGGAAAGCGCAGTTCCTCGGCCACGGGACCGGTCTGCTGGTCGATGAACTACCGGTTATTGCCCGGGGCTCTGAAGAACCGCTCCGGGACGGGATGACGATCGCCCTCGAGCCGAAATGCGGAGTAAAGGATGTCGGCATGATGGGAATCGAGAATACGTTCCTGGTGACCCCGGGAGGCGGGAGGAGCATCACCGGGAAGAGTCCCGGGCTCATCCCGGTCTGGTGAATGCGGGAGCAGGAAGGTCAGAGGGGTGCCGGATTCCTGCTGTCCTGGGAAGGAGGAGGCGCCCGGTCACCAGTCCCGTTTTCCTTCCAGGAATCCCTTGACGCCCTTCTTCCTGATCCGGGCAAGATTCTTCCGGTGGGCATCGCCGTGGACCGCGTTCAGGAAATCCAGTTTTTCGCAGTCTG
>JAAEET010000069.1 GCA_013415565.1 Methanomicrobiales archaeon | reverse complement strand
AAGACCCGGATCCTCGGAACAAGCCCGGATTCCATGGACATTGCCGAAGACCGCGATCGGTTCAGCGAGCTCCTGAGGAAGCTGGATATCCCGAGCCCGCCCAACAGTTCGGCCACTTCCCTTGCAGAAGCCCGGACCAGGGCTGCCGCGATCGGGTACCCGGTACTGGTGCGGCCCTCCTACGTGCTCGGCGGCAGGGCCATGGAGATCGTCCACGATGAGATCGAACTCGAGTCTTACATGAAGGAGGCGGTCCGGGTCAGCAGGAACCACCCGGTCCTGATCGATTCCTTCCTCGCAAACGCCATCGAGCTTGACGTGGATGCGGTCTGCGACGGCGATGACGTGCTCATCGGGGGCATCATGGAACACATAGAGGAGGCTGGAGTCCACTCCGGCGATTCGGCCTGCGTCATACCCACCCAGTCCCTCTCCCCGGGAGTTATCGAGCGTGTCAGGGACTATACCCGGAAGATCTCGCTCGGGCTGGGTGTGGTCGGGCTGGTCAATATCCAGCTTGCGGTCAAGGACGACGTGGTGTACGTCCTCGAGGCAAACCCCCGGGCCAGCCGGACGGTGCCCTTCGTCTCAAAGGCCACCGGCATCCCGCTGGCCAAGATTGCGGCCAAGGCCATGCTCGGCCGGAAGCTGAAGGACCTCGGGTATTCCGAGCCGCGGAGCTTCTGCCACGTGGCGGTCAAGGAGGTGCTCCTCCCCTTCAACAAGCTCCCGGGTGTCGACACGGTGCTCGGCCCTGAGATGAAGAGCACCGGCGAGGTGATGGGCATCGACTACGACTTCGGCCGGGCCTACTACAAGGCCTCGATTTCGGCCGACAACGAGCTCCCGGTCCGTGGCAACGTCTTCATTTCGGTCATCTCGGAGCAGAAAGACGAGGTCATCCCCATCGCCCGGAAGCTCACCGAACTCGGGCTCTCGCTCTACGGCACATCGGGCACGGTGGACTATCTCTCCCAGGCAGGGATTGCGGCGAACCTGGTACGGAAGGTGCAGGAGGGATCGCCGAACGTCATCGATCTCCTCCGTCAGGGAGAGATCCGGCTGATCATTAACACGCCGTCCGACAAGCAGTCCCGGCAGGATCACTACCAGATCATGCGGGCCGCGGTCGACTACGGGGTTCCCTACATCACCACGGTCCAGGCGGCCCGTGCGGCGGCAATGGCCATCGAGGCCATCAAGAAGGAGCAGGTCACCATCGAGCCGCTCTCGCACTACCACCAGGGAATTTAAAGAGGAATCGGTCGGCCCGGGCAGAGACCTGGTTCAGGTTGGGCATGCTGCCCATGTTTTTTTCCTCTTTCCATGTGGACAAACACGGTCTTCCGTACACAGTTTCAGCAGCTCTGACATCTCACCGGAACCTTACCCGACACTCTGCATTGAATTTTAAAAAGAGAATTCACCGTGGTATCGGTTTTTTTAGGGGAATTATTCTGATACTCTTATCATCTTCGACGTGACAATGGATAGGTACCACGTGCTTTCCAGCACACGGGGCATGGAGGGTTACCATGGGAAAAGAAACCGTCGTTCTGGCATATTCGGGGGGGCTCGATACATCGATCTGCATACCGCTCGTTAAAGAGCGGTACGGCTTTGACCGAGTGGTAACCGTTGCGGTCAATGTCGGGCAGCGGGACGAGGAGATCGCGATGGCCACCGAGAAGGGGAAGAACCTGGCCGATGTCCACTATACCATCGACGCGCGGGAGAAGTTCGTCCATGAGTTCATCTTCGCGGCTATCAGGGCCAACGGGCTCTACGAGGGCTACCCTATGGGTACCGCACTCGCGCGGCCCCTGATTGCGGAAGAAGTGGTCAGGGTGGCGATGCGCGAGGGGGCAACCACCGTAGCCCACGGCTGCACCGGGAAGGGCAACGACCAGCTCCGGTTCGATTTCATCTTCCGGATCGCCGGACTCGAGGTGATCGCCCCGATACGGGAGCTCAATCTTACCAGGGAATGGGAGATCGAGTACGCCCAGGAGCACAACATCCCGGTCACGGTGAAGAAGGAGAAGCCCTGGAGTATCGATGAGAACCTCTGGAGCCGGAGCATCGAAGGGGGCCGTCTTGAGGATCCCGCCTACCATCCCCCGGAGGAGATTTATGCCTGGACCGTCTCTCCCGATAAGGCGCCGGACACGCCCGAGATCATTACTCTTGATTTTCTGAAGGGAGTTCCGGTCCGCATGAACGGGAAGGACATGAGCGGCATGGAGCTAATCAGCACGCTCAATGACCTGGCAGGGAAGCACGGCATTGGCCGGAGCAATATGATCGAGGACCGCATCCTCGGCATCAAGGCCCGAGAGATCTACGAGCACCCGGCCGCAACGGTCATTCTCACCGCCCACGCCGACCTGGAGCAGCTCACCCTGACCAGGCAGGAACTGGCCTTCAAGCGGATGGTTGACGACAAGTGGGCGGAGCTCGCCTACATGGGGCTCGTGCACGAACCGCTCTTCCATGACCTGAACGCCTTCATCGCCACATCGCAGGAAAAGGTAACCGGCACGGTGGATGTCCAGCTCTTCAAGGGATCCTGCCGGGTGCTCGGCCGCTCCTCGCCGGAGAGCGTATACTCCGGGGAACTGGCCTCCTTCGACAGTGCGGCCATGGACCAGACCCATGCCATCGGAGTATCAGCCTACTACGGGATCCAGGCCCGGATGATCGAGCAGCGGAAGCGGAAATGATCCGGTGATTCCGGAACAACCCATCATTTTTCCAGGTTCGCATCCATTGTAACCATATACGCGACCACCACCCTCCCTCTTGAGATCGGGGAGGGATGTCCACAATCGTTTCGACTGGTATAAGAACAATCGCAACGTTGTGGTACTATTTGATCGTTCCCGGAGGTATCAATGTCCGCAGCGGGAAATTCACAGGGGATGCTGGGGGAGTATCTGAGTCTCTTTGCGTCGACGGAGATCTTCGTTTTCGTTTTCATGGAGATCGTCACGAAAATCGAGACCATCCAGCGGGTGATCTTCAAAAAGGCAGAGATGAGGGATTATATCAATTTTATTGTAATTTTCGGCCTTTTTTCCATATTCGGTACCTATATCGGAATACCGACCAGTTACGGCGCCATCAGCAATATCCGGGATCTTGCCCCCATGGTGGCCGGGCTTGTCGGTGGTCCCTATATCGGGGTGGCGGTGGGGCTGATAGGAGGCATTCACCGCCTGTTTCTCGGGGGTGAATCCGCTGTTGCCTGCGCCCTTGCCACAATTCTCGCGGGATTGCTGGCCGGCATGGTATACCGTTTCAAGAAAGGAGAACTCCTCGGCGTCGTTCCGGCCATGGTATTTGCGGTCGGCATCGAGCTCCTGCATGGCGGACTCGCGCTGCTGCTGATCCGTCCCTATTCCGTGGCACTGGAAATTGTGACCACGGCCATCCCCGGGATGATCATTGCCGTATCGCTGGGTGTGGGAATCAGCATCATCGTCATCCACAGCACGAAGGAATTGTGCCGGGCGTGTTACCAGAACCTCCCCCCGGAAAAATAGATCCCTATTTCCTTTCCTGAGCGTTCGTTCTCTGCTTCACCTGACATGAAGATACTTGAACTGTGAAGGAGAGGATCCTCCATGCACCGGATCATCGACTGGAACGAGTTGTGGAAAGCGATCCATGTCAGCTCCCCGGGACGCACCCGGAAGGACCGAGATCCCGCCGCTATCTGGGACAAGCGTGCTGCCGCCTACCAGCGTGTCACCCGGGAAGATCATACGGCAACGGAACGCGATCTCGGGTTTATCAGCCTGCGGCCGGACGACACCGTCCTCGACATGGGTGCCGGGACCGGGAGGCTCGCGGTCCCCATCGCCGGGCGTGTTGCCCACGTGACCGCACTGGATCCTTCCGGTGGAATGCTCGGCATCCTCCGGGAACGAATGGCAGCAGCAGGGCGCAGCAACTACTCCTGCGTGCAGTCGCGGTGGGAGGATGCGGAGATCGGGCGTGATATCGAACCCCACGACGTTGTCATTGCGGCATTTTCCCTTGGCTTCTACGATCTCCAGGCTGCTCTTGACAAGCTTGACAAAGCAGCGAAA